>NZ_JBHUFU010000002.1:0-279606 GCF_042681365.1 Streptomyces desertarenae
GCCGGGGCCCGCACCTTGGGTGCGGGCCCCGGCTCTCCGCCGTTCCCGGCCCGGTGCACCCCGCCGACTCGGCGCCGACGGGCCCGGCTCCCCGCCGCCCGCCCGGTGAGTCCGGACGGCGCCGCCGTCGCACCGCCCCGCAGCCCGGTCCCCTTTCCGGCACCGGGCTCCATCCGTTTTCCGCCGGCACGTTCCTGCGTTTTCCCGTTCGTTTGTCTCGGTCAGGGAAATCCTCGATGCGCGCCGTTTCGAGGAGGTTCCGCATGAACCGCGTCACCCGTACGAACGACCGCCGCTCCGTCACCGGAAAGAACGCTTCCGCCGGCTCGGGCCGGAGCGGTGGATTCCGCTCACGGGCCCCCGGCCGCTCCGGCGTCTCCGGGCGTTCGAACGGCTACGGGCGCCGGCCCGCCGCGCCGCAGGGGGAGTTCGCGCCGCCGGTCACCGTCACCCCCGCCCTGCCCGCGGTCGCCTCGTTCGCCGAACTGGACATGCCGGCCGCGCTGCTGAGGACGCTCGCCAAGCTGGGCATGAACGAGCCGTTCCCGATCCAGGCGGCCACGCTGCCGAACTCGCTGGCCGGCCGGGACGTCCTGGGCCGGGGGCGCACCGGCTCGGGCAAGACCCTCGCCTTCGGGCTGGCCCTGCTCGCCCGCCTCGCCGGACAGCGCGCCGAACCGCGCCGCCCCCTGGCCCTGGTCCTCGTGCCCACCCGGGAGCTGGCCCAGCAGGTCACCGACGCGCTCACCCCGTACGCCCGGTCGCTGTCCCTGCGAATGGCCACCGTGGTCGGCGGCATGTCCATCGGCCGCCAGGCGAGCGCCCTGCGCTCCGGGGCCGAGGTCGTGGTCGCCACACCGGGACGTCTCAAGGACCTCATCGACCGCGGCGACTGCCGGCTGGACCGGATCGGGGCCACCGTGCTGGACGAGGCCGACCAGATGGCCGACATGGGCTTCATGCCGCAGGTCACCGCTCTGCTGGACCAGGTGCGCCCCGACGGCCAGCGCATGCTGTTCTCGGCCACCCTGGACCGCAACGTCGACCTCCTGGTCCGCCGCTACCTGACCGATCCTGTGGTCCACTCGGTCGACCCCTCGGCGGGCGCGGTCACCACGATGGAGCACCACACCTTGCACGTCCACGGCGCCGACAAGCACGCCGTCACCACCGAGATCGCCGCCCGCGACGGCAGGGTGATCATGTTCCTCGACACCAAGCACGCCGTGGACCGGCTCACCCGGCACCTGCTGAACAGCGGTGTGCGCGCCGCCGCCCTGCACGGCGGCAAATCCCAGCCCCAGCGCACCCGCACCCTCGCCCAGTTCAAGACGGGCGACGTCACCGCGCTGGTGGCCACCAACGTCGCGGCCCGCGGCATCCACGTCGACAACCTGGACCTGGTGGTCAACGTCGACCCGCCCAGCGACCACAAGGACTACCTGCACCGCGGCGGCCGCACCGCCCGCGCGGGCGAGTCCGGCAGCGTCGTCACCCTGGTCACCCCCGACCAGCGCCGGGACATGGACCGCCTGATGGTCTGCGCCGGCATCGTCCCGCACACCGCCCGCGTCCGTTCCGGAGAGGCCGAACTGAGCCGCATCACCGGCGCCCAGGCCCCTTCCGGCATCCCCGTGACCATCGCCGCGCCGGTGCCGGAGCGCGCCGGGCGCGGCGGGACCCCGCAGCGCCGCCGCCGGAACCGCGGGCGCTGAGCGTCCGGCAGCCGTCGCCGGGCCCGGGTCACTCGCGCGCGACCCGGTCGCCCCTCATGGCGGCCTCGCGCTGTTCGAGGGCGGTGTGGCAGGCGCAGGCGCAGACCAGGTACACCAGGCCCTCGACGGGGCGGACCGGCGGCCGGCCCTCGCCGCACTCGGCGCAGCCGCCGAAGCGGCAGGCCGCCGAGTAGTAGTTCTCGGCCGTGCGCGGCCTCATGTCCGCTCCCGGGGCCCGGCGGGAGGACGGTCGCGCCGCCCGGGCGCGGAGCGGCGCCCGGCGGTCCGCCCGGCGCACTCGGGGCAGGCGACGACGGAGACGCCGGGACCGGAGTTCTGCACCATGAAGGCGATCTCCACCGTCGCCGCACGCCCGTCGTCGTGGGCGCAGTACGCGGCACGGACGCTGCCGGCGCCGCTCACACCGCCACCCGCCCGCCGTGGGCGGCCGGCGCCCGGCGGCGCTCGGCCTGCTCCCACTGGACGATGAACGGCCGCACCAACGGCAGTTCGTCCGCCTCCGCCGCGACCAGTTCGCACAGCACGGCCCGGCCGGTGCGCACGATCCTCCGTCCCGGCGCCGGGCGCGGCCCCGGTGCGCACGGTCCGGCGGCCCGGCGGTGACGGCCGCACGGCGGCCACAGCCGGGCCAGAAGGGCAGCGAGTATCCTCGCCATGTCGGTCACTCCTTCGCAGTGATCGGCCACGACCCCCGGACAGTTGCCGCTGTCGCGGGGGTTTCTCGCTGCCCAAGCATACGCGCATTCGCGTATTCGCGGTCGCACGATTTCGCGCACACGCATACGTTCGATCCATGGATCTTGATCGGGGCAAGCCCGTGTGGCCGCAGGTGGCCGACGAACTGCGCCGCCGCAGCGATGCCGGTGCCTACGCGCCCGGCTCGCGCTTCCCCGCCGTGGTGGAGCTCGCCTCCGAGTTCGACGTGGCCGCGTCCACCGTCCAGAAGGCGGTGGCCGCGCTCCGCGGGGAAGGCAGACTCCGTACCGTGCTGGGCCAGGGCTCCTTCGTCACCGGGCCGGACGAGCGGCCGTGAACCCCGGCCCGGGCCGGGTGCCCCGGGGCCGCTTCGGGCGGGCGACGTGCGGACGTCGCCCGCTTTCGCGTCCCGGTGACGGTTTCGGCCATTCGATCACCGGCCGGGAATCCGCCCCGCCGCCCCCGCACCCCGCCGCACCGGCGGGGTGCGGCGGTTTCACACCCGCCCCCGTGATGTCCGGATGCGCTCGACCGAACGGGGAACGCACTTGGAAAGGAACCGGAGAAACCCTAGGTTAGGTTCCCCTAAGTTGACGGACTCCCGGCAGGATGGTCCGCACGACGTGCACCCGGAAGGAGGGCCGTGAGCGCTTCCGCCGACGGGTGACGACCGCCCGGACGACCGACCGCACCGCTCCTCCCCCTGCTCGCCCGTCTCCCGAGGTAGGGCCCGTGTCCATCGTTCTGCCGCCGTCCGCCTATCCGCGCTCCGCCTATCCGCCCGACGTCGTCCCCGCCAGGGTCCGGCACCGTCTGCTGGAGCTGGCGGAGGGGCCGGAGCCCGTCTCCGCCTACGTGTACGACGGGGAGGTCGCCGCCGGGCGCGCACGCGAACTGCGCGAGGCGCTGCCGGAGTGGGCGGCCGTCCACTACGCGGTGAAGGCCAACTCCTTCCCCGGTGTCGTCAGGGCGCTGGCGCCGTACGTGGACGGGTTCGAGGTCGCGTCGCGGGCCGAGCTGGAGCTGGCACTGGCCGCCCTGCGGGAGAGGGACCGGGAGGACGTCCCCGTCGTCGCCGCCGGACCGGCCAAGTCCGTGCCCGTGCTGACCGCCCTGGTGCGCGCCGGGGTGGAGGCGATCAACGCCGAGAGCGCGCTGGAGCTGCACCGCATCAGCCGGATCGCCGTCGCCGAAGGCACAACCGCCCGCGTGGCGCTGCGCGTCAACCCCGCCGGCATCCCCGTCACCGGCTCGCTCCGCATGGGCGGCGAGCCCTCGCAGTTCGGCGTCCCCGAGCCCGACGTGCCCGCCGTGCTGGCCGAGGCGCTGCGGCTGCCGGGTGTGGAGGTGACCGGGTTCCACATCCACGCCGCCTCCAACAACCTCGACGCCGACTCCCAGGCCGCCTACCTGCGCTGGTGCGTGGAGTGGAGTGCGCGGACGGCCCGTGCGGCGGGGTTCGCCCTGCGCCACGTGGACGTCGGCGGCGGCATCGGCGTGGCGTTCGAGGAGCTCGCGGGCGAGAAGCCGTTCGACGTGGCCCGCTTCGGCGAGCTGGCCGCGCGGGTGGAGCCGCCGCCCGGGGTGAAGGTCGTCCTGGAGCCGGGCCGCTTCCTGGTGGCCGACTGCGGCTGGTACGCGGCCGAGGTGACCGACGTCAAGCACAGCTACGGCTCCGCCTTCGCCGTGCTGCGCGGCGGCATCAACCACTTCCAGCTCCCCACCTCCTGGGACCTGGTGCACAACGTCGCCGTCCTGCCCGTGGACCGCTGGCCCGAGGGCCTGCCCCGGCCCGAGGCGGCCGGTGCGCGCGTGACGGTCGTCGGCGAGCTGTGCACCCCCGAGGACACGCTGCTGCGCGATGTCCGGGTGGACCGAGTCCGCGCGGGCGATCTGGTCGTTTTCCCCTACGCGGGCTCCTACGGCTGGGAGTTCGCGATGCACAGCTTCCTCGGCCACCCCGTCGCGGAACGCCACCTGCTCTGACCGTCCCGGCACGGCCCCGGCCCTGCCGCCGCACTGCTGACGGAGCGTCACCACATGACCGTGTCCACCACACCACCCGTTCCGGCCGCCCCCGCGGAGGCCGGGACCGACGCCGGGGCCGTCCTGCGGCGCCAGCGGGAACGGGAGTCCTCGGCCCGCACCTACGCCCGCTCCTTCCCGATCGTCCCCGTCCGCGCGCACGGCATGACGGTCGAGGGCGCCGACGGCCGCCGCTACCTCGACTGCCTGGCCGGCGCGGGCACCCTCGCCCTGGGGCACAACCACCCGGTGGTGACGGAGGCGGTGCGCCGCACCGTGGACGGCGGCGCGCCGCTGCACGTGCTGGACCTGGCCACACCGCAGAAGGACGAGTTCACCGACGCCCTGTTCGCCTCCCTGCCGCCCGCCTTCGCCGACCGGGCCCGGATCCACTTCTGCGGCCCCGCCGGGACGGACGCGGTGGAGGCGGCGCTGAAGCTGATGCGCACGGCCACCGGACGGCACGGCCTGCTGGCGTTCACCGGCGCGTACCACGGCATGACGGCGGGCGCGCTGGCCGTCTCCGGACGCGCGGGGGCGGTGCGGAGCCCGGCGCCGGGCGCGGGGGCCGGGGTGACGCGGCTGCCGTACCCGTACTCCTACCGCTGCCCGTTCGGGGTGGGCGGGGAGCGGGGGGCCGCGCTGTCGGCCGCGTACGCCGAGCGGCTGCTGGACGATCCGGACGGCGGTGTGGAACCGCCCGCCGCGATGATCGTGGAGGCGGTGCAGGGCGAGGGCGGCGTGGTGCCCGCCCCGGACGGCTGGCTGCGGGAGATGCGGCGGATCACCGCCGAGCGCGGGATCCCGCTGGTGGTGGACGAGGTGCAGACCGGGGTGGGGCGCACGGGCGCGTTCTGGGCGGTCGAGCACAGCGGGATCGTGCCGGACGCGATGGTGGTCTCCAAGGCGGTCGGCGGCAGTCTGCCGCTGGCGGCGGTCGTGTACCGCGAGGAGTACGACGTCTGGCCGCCCGGCGCGCACACCGGCACCTTCCGCGGCAACACCCTGGCCATGGCGGCCGGGGCGGCCACCTTGCGGTTCGTCGCCCGCGAGGGGCTGGCGCGGCGGGCCGCCGAGGTCGGGGCGCGGATGACGGCCCGGCTGGAGGCGCTGGCCGCCGAGGTCCCCGCGGTCGGCGACGTACGGGGGCGGGGGCTGATGATCGGCGTGGAGCTGGTGGACCCGGCGGGCGAGCCCGACGCGTGCGGCGCCCTGCCCGCCGCGCCGCACACAGCGGCGCGGGTGCGGGCGGCGTGCCTGGAGCGGGGGCTGATCGTGGAGCTGGGCGGGCGGCACGGCGCGACGGTGCGGCTGCTGCCGCCGCTGGTGATCACCGACGCGGAGGCCGGGGCGGTGCTGGACCGGCTGGCGGACGCGGTCGCCGAGGCGGCGGGCCGCGGGGACCGGGCCGCCGGCGCGCAGTCCGGTGCCCGGCCGGGTTCGGGGCGTTCCGCGTGACGGGCCGGGTCCGGGCGGCGGACGCGGCGGACGCCGCCGACGGAGCGCCCGGCGTCCCGCCGGCGCGCGGCCGGGCGTGTGCCGACGCGCGCGGTGGGGCGCGTGCCGATGCTTTGCGCGCCGCCGTCGACACGGTGGCCGAGACGCTCGCCGCGGGCCTGCCGCCGGCCGGCGGCGCCTCGGACGCCGCCACCGCCCTGTCGGGGTCCACGGCCGGCCCCGGGGCTCTGGAGCCGCTGGTGCGCGCCGTGCTCGCCGCCCTCGGCGAGGGCGCGGCGCGGCGCGGCGGGCCCGTTCCCGCGGGCCCGCCCGGCGCGCTGGCCGAGCGCGTCGCCGCCGAGTACGCGGCGGCCCGCGGCGACGGCGCGCTGGCCCGGCTGACGTCCCTGCTGGCGTACGGCAGCGCCGATCCGGCCGATCCGCTGTGCGCCGCGCACCTGCACTGCCCGCCGCTGGCCGTGGCCGTCGCCGCCGACCTGGCCGTCTCCGCCCTCAACCCGTCCCAGGACTCCTGGGACCAGGCCCCGGCGGCCACCACCCTGGAGACGCTGCTGCTGGACGAGATGGCCGCTCTGGTGGGCTACGGCGACGGTGCCGCCGGGGTGCTGACCTCCGGCGGCACCGAGTCCAACCTGATGGGCCTGATGCTGGCGCGCGACCGGGTGCTGGGGCGCGCGTCAGGGCATCAGGTCGAGCTGAGGGGCGTGCCCCGCCACGGCCCGCGCCCCCGTGTGTTCACCTCCGCCGCCGCGCACTTCTCCGTCCAGCGCGCCGCCGCCCTGCTGGGCCTGGGCGAGGACGCGGTGGTGCCCGTCGCCGTCGACCGGGACCTGCGCATGGACCCGGACGCCCTGGCCGAGGCCCTGGACCGCTGCGCGGACGCCGGCGGGCTGCCGGTCGCCGTCGTCGCCACCGCCGGGACCACCGACACCGGCGTGGTCGACCCGCTGCGCGCCTGCGCCGACCTGGCCGCCGAGCACGGCGCCTGGCTCCACGTGGACGCGGCCTACGGCGGCGGCGCGCTGCTGTCGGACCGCCTCGCCCCCCTGCTGGACGGCCTCGCGCTCGCCGACTCCGTCTCCCTGGACTGGCACAAGCTGGGCTGGCAGCCGGCGGCGGCCGGCGTGTTCCTCGTCCGCCGCGCGGAGACGTACGCCTCCCTGGCCCGGCGCGCGGTCTACCTCAACCCGTCCGACGACGAGGAGGCCGGTTACCCCAGCCTGCTCGGCCTGTCGCTGCGCACCACCCGCCGCGCGGACGCCTTCTCCGTCGCCGTCACGCTGCGGACGCTGGGCCGCGAGGGCCTGGGGCGCCTGGTGGACGCCTGCCACGACCTGGCGCGGGCCGGGGCGGAGGCCGTGCGCGCCCACCCCCGGCTGGAGCTGTACTCCGAACCGGAGTTGACGGCCTTCCTCTTCCGCTACCTGCCCGCGCGCGGCCCGTACGACCCGGCGCGGGCGGACCGGATCAACGCCTCCCTGCGGCGCAGGCTGCTGCGCGGCGGGCGGGCCGTCGTCGGCCGCACCGAGCTGCCGGGCACGGGACCGGGCCGGGTGCGGCTGAAGCTCACCCTCCTCAATCCGCACGCGACGCCCGCCGACGTCGAGCACCTGCTGCGCGCCGTCGCCGAGGCGGGCCGGGCCGAGGAGGCGGCGGAAGAGGCGGCGGAGAAGAAGGCGGAGAAGGCGGAGAGAGCCGCAGGAAGCGGACGGGAGGCGCCGTGAACCCGGGACCGCGGGACGGGGACCCGCTCGACCACCCCGACGCCCGGCGCGCCGCCGACGCCGCCGCGACGGAGCGGCTGGTGCGCGCGTACGTCCGCGACACCGGCACCGAGGTCCCGGCCGCCGGGCGCTCGCTGCACCTGGTCCTGCCCGTCAGCCGGACGACGCTGCGGGTGCCGGTGCGGTACCGCTCGGCCACCGGGTGGCACCGCTTCGGCCCGGCGCGCGTGGTCACCTCCGAGCGGGGCGGCAGCCTCCCCGCGGACACGGCGCTGGTGGCGGCGGTGCTGGTGCGGGAGGCCACGCTGGGCCGGGGCCTGCCGCCCCACACGGGCACCGACGCGGTGGGACGGGTGCTGGACTCCGCCCGCCGCACCGCCGTCCACCTCGCCCGGCGCCGGGAGGAGCCGCCCGGCGCGGCGGGCCCGACGCCGTTCCTGGAGGCCGAGCAGGCGCTGCTGCTGGGCCACCCCTTCCACCCGGCCCCCAAGAGCCGCGAGGGCGCCTCCGACGCCGAGCTGGAGCTCTGGTCGCCGGAGGTGCGGGGCTCCTTCCCGCTGCACTGGTTCGCCGCGCACCCGGACGTGGTGGTCGGCGAGAGCGCCGACGGCCGTCCGGTGGCCGGGCTGCTGCGCGCCCTCGCCGCGGGGCCCGGGGGCCCGGACGTCCCCGACGGCATGGTCCCGGTGCCCGCCCACCCCTGGCAGGCGCGCGAGGCCGCCGGACGCCCGGAGGTCGCCGCCCTGCTGGACGCCGGGCTGCTGCGCCCGCTGGGCCCGGCCGGTCCCGCCTGGTGGCCGACGTCCTCGGTGCGGACGGTGCACCGGCCGGACGCGGGGGCGATGCTGAAGCTGTCGCTGGGGATGCGGATCACCAACTCCCGCCGCAACAACCTCCGCGGCGAGCTGCGGCTGGGGGTGCGGGCCGCCCGGCTGCTGGCGGCCGGGCCGGACGGTCCGGCGGCGTGGCTGCGCGCCGAGCACCCGGAGTTCGGCATCCTGCGGGACCCCGCCTGGGTGTCGGTGGACCCCGGCGGCTCCCCGGACGGTCCCGAGACGGGGCTGGAGACCGCCGTCCGCGACAACCCCTTCCGGGGCGGGGCCGGCGACGCCCGGTGCGTGGCCGGGCTGCTCTCCGAGCGCACCGGGCCCGGCGACGGCTCCCCTCCCGCGCACCGGGCGGCGCTGTGCGAGGCGGTGGAGCGCACCGCCCGCGCCCACGGGACACCGGTCGCCGAGGCGTCCGCGCGGTGGCTGGCCCGCTACCTGGAGGTGCTGGCCGTCCCGCTGGTCCGGCTCCAGGCCCGCTACGGCGTCGCCCTGGAGCCGCACCACCAGAACACCCTGGTCGCGCTGGACCGCGACGGGCTGCCCGCCGCCGGCTGGTACCGCGACAGTCAGGGCTACTACGTGGCCGCCTCCCGCGCCGGGGAGCTGGAGCGGCTGCTGCCCGGCGCGGCCGAGGGCGTGGAGCTGGTCTTCGACGACGCCTTCGTCGACGAGCGGGTCGCCTACTACCTGGGCGTGGCCAACCTCCTGGGCCTGGTCGGCGCCTTCGGGGCGTACGGACTGGCCGACGAGGAGGAGCTGCTGCGGGTGCTGCGCGGCGCGCTGGAGCGGCTGCGCGCCGCCGAGCCCGGCGCCAAGGGCCTGCTGGAGCTGCTGCTGGACGCGCCGGTGCTGCGCTGCAAGGGCAACTTCCTGACCTGCGTGGACGGCCTCGACGAGCTGGTCGGCGATGTCCACACCCAGTCCGTCTACGTCGACCTTCCCAATCCCCTCGCGGAGGTGCACCGGTGACCCACCATCCCCCTTCCGTGCCCGGGCGGGCGTCCGGCGGCGCGTCGGGCGGCGGCCCGTCCGGGAAGGCGTCCGGCGGCGTGTACGACCTCGTGGGCGTCGGCATCGGCCCGTTCAACCTGTCGCTGGCCGCCCTCTGCGACGGCGTGCCGGGGCTGCGCACCCTCTTCCTGGAGCGCGGGCCCGCCTTCTCCTGGCACCCGGGCCTGCTGCTGGAGGGGACGGTCCTCCAGGTGCCGTTCCTGGCGGACCTGGTGACGATGGCCGACCCGACCAGCCCCTGGTCGTTCCTGAACTACCTGCGCGAGCACGAGCGGCTGTTCCCGTTCTTCTTCTCCGAGCGCTTCCACATCCCGCGCCGCGAGTACGACCACTACTGCCGCTGGGTCGCCGAGCACCTGCCGTCGTGCCGCTTCGACGCCGAGGTGACGGCCGTGGAGTGGGACGCGGCCGAGGAGGCGTTCGCCGTCCGGCACCGTCCGGCCGGCGGCAGGGGCGGCCGGCGCGTCCTGGCCCGGCAGGTCGTCCTGGGCGTCGGCACGGCCCCGGTGGTGCCCGAGCCGCTGCGCCCCCTGCTGGGCGGGGGGCGGTCCGGGCCCGTCCTGCACAGCTCCGACTACCGCGCCCACCGCGCCGCCCTGGCCGCGCTGGACGACGTCACCGTGGTCGGGGCGGGCCAGTCCGGCGCCGAGGTGGTGCTGGACCTGCTGCGGCACCAGGACGGCCAGGGGCGCGGCGGCCCGTACGTGCGCTGGCTGGCGCGCACCCCGGCGTTCGCGCCCATGGAGTACTCCAAGATCGGCCTGGAGCACTTCACGCCCGACTACGTCGACTACTTCCGCGCCCTGCCCGAGGCCACGCGCGACCGGCTGGTGCGCGAGCAGTGGCAGCTCTACAAGGGCGTCAGCGAGGAGACGCTCGCCGACATCCACGACGAGCTGTACGAGCGGACGATCGGCGGCGGACGGCCGCGCGCGGACCTCCACCCCGGCGTGGAGGTGGTCGCCGCGCGCCCCGACAGCGGCACCGGCGGCACCGGCGGTTACGTCCTGTCCTGCCGCCACGCCGGGCAGGGCGCCGCGTTCGAGGTCCGCACCTCGGCGGTGGTGGCCGCCACCGGGTACGCGCCCGTGCGCCCGGCCTTCCTGGAGCCGCTGGAGAAGCTGGTCGACTGGGACGAGCGGGGCCGCTACCGCGTCGACGGCTCCTACCGCGTCGCCCTCGACCCGTCCGTCACCGGCGCGCTGTACGTGCAGAACGCCGAGATGCACACCCACGGCGTGGGCGCGCCCGACCTCACCCTGGGCGCCTGGCGCGCCGCGGTGATCCTCAACGCCGCCGCGGGCCGCACCGTCCTGCCCGTCCCCCGGCGGGCGGCCTGGACGACCTTCGGGGTGCCCGGGCAGCGGCCCGGGGAGACATCCGGGCCCGGGGAGGCCGGGACGACCGGGGAGGCCGCCCGATGACCGCGCCCATATCCCGCGGAGCCTGGGCGGAGGCGGGGCGCAGGCTGCTGGCCAAGGCCGTCGAGGAGTTCGCGTACGAGGAGCTGCTCGTCCCCGAGCCCGATCCCGGGTCCGGGTCCGCTCCCGATTCCGGGTCCGGGGCCGGGTCCGATCGCGGATCCGGGCACGGGAGCGGGCGCGCCCCGGGGGCCTGGCGCCTGGACCTGGGGGAGGGCGTGCGCTGGACGTTCCGCGCCTCCCGCGGCACCTTCGGCACCTGGCGCCTGGTTCCCGGCACCCTCCGCCGCTCCCCGGAGCCCGCCCCCGGCGAGGAGGCCGGGCCCGAGCGGCTGCTGCTCGACGCCCGCCGGGTGCTCGGCTGGGACGGCCCCACCACGGCCGAGGTGCTGCGCGAGCTGACCGCCACCCGCCTCGCCCAGGCCGGGACCATCGCCCGCGACCTGCCCGCCGCCGCCCTCGCCGACCTGGACCACCTGGAGCTGGAGGCCCACCAGGACGGCCACCCCTGCATGCTGCTCAACAAGGGGCGGCTGGGCTTCTCCGCCTCCGACGCCGCCGCCTACGCCCCCGAGTCCGCCGGGGAGGTGCGGCTGCGCTGGGCCGCGGTGCACCGGGACCTGGCCGCGTACGCGGGCATGCCCGGCCTGGACGCCGCGGCCCTGCTGGCCGAGGAGCTGGACGGCGCCGTGCGCGGGCGCTTCGCCGCCGCCCTGGGGGACGCCTGCGCCGGCGGTCCCCGCGCGCCGGAGGAGTACGTCTGGCTGCCGGTCCACCCCTTCCACTGGGACGAGGCCGTGGTCCCCCTCTTCGCCCCCTACCTCGCCGACGGGCGAATCGTTTCCCTGGGCGAGGGCCCGGACCGCTACCGCCCCCTCCAGTCCGTGCGCACCCTGGCCAACCTCGACCGCCCCGACCGCCGCAACGTCAAGGTGCCCCTGCTGATCCGCAACACCCTGGTGTGGCGGGGGCTGTCCACCGCGCCGACGACGGCCGCGCCCGACGTCAGCGCCTGGCTCCACGCGGTCCGCGACGCCGACCCGTACCTGCGGGACGAGCTGCGCTTCCACCCGCTGGGCGAGG
Organism: Streptomyces desertarenae; assembly: GCF_042681365.1. NCBI lineage: Bacteria > Bacillati > Actinomycetota > Actinomycetes > Kitasatosporales > Streptomycetaceae > Streptomyces > Streptomyces desertarenae. Next base: position 11,985 of record NZ_JBHUFU010000002.1, read on the forward strand.
TGGCGTCCGTCGCCGTCCACCACCCGCTGTACGAGTCGGTGCACGACGCCCCGTACCGCTACCACGAGCTGCTGGGCGCGGTGTGGCGCGAACCGGTGACGGGGGTGCTGCGCCCGGGGGAGCGGGCCCGCACCATGGCGGCCCTGCTGAAGACCGGCTCGGACGGGCGGGCGCTGGCGGCCGAACTGGTGGCGCGCTCCGGGCTGGCGCCGCGCGCCTGGCTGGCCCGCTTCCTGGCCGCCCTGCTGCCGGGGCTGCTGCACTACCTCTACCGGTACGGCGTCGCCTACTGCCCGCACGGCGAGAACACCGTCGTCCTCTTCGGCGCCGACGAGGTGCCCGTGGGCGTGGCGCTCAAGGACTTCGCCGAGGACGTCAACCTGCTGCCCGGGCGGCGGCCCGAGTACGCCGGGCTGCCGGAGCGCGCCGACGCCGTGCTGCTGCGCTGGCCCGCGCACGAGCTGGCGCACTCGCTGCTGAGCGCCGTGTTCGCCGGGCACTTCCGCTTCTTCGCGCCCCTGGTGGAGGAGCACCTGGGCGTGCCCGAGCGGGAGTTCTGGGCGCTGGTGCGCACCGAGATCGACCGCTACCACGCCCGCTTCCCCGAACTGGCCGACCGCTTCGAGGAGTTCGGACTGCTCGCGCCCGTCTTCGACCGGGTGGCCCTCAACCGCGAGCAGCTCCTGGGCGGGGCGTTCCACGACCGGGCCGAGCGCGACGAGGGATTCGACGTCGTCCACGGCACCGTCCCCAACCCGCTGGCCGACGCGGCCCCCGCACCGGCACCCGCCGCCCGCCCCGCACCGGAGGAGCCCTCATGACGACCGCCGACCCGTACGCACCGCTGCGCGCCGAGGCCGAGGCGGGACGCCTGGAGGAGGTGGTCGTCGCCGTCCCCGACCTCCAGGGGCGGCTGATGGGCAGCCGCCTGTCCGTCCCCCACTTCCTGGACGAGGCCGCGCGCCGGGGCTTCGGCGCCTGCGTGTACCTGCTGGCCGCCGACGTGGAGATGGACACCGGGCCCGGTTACGCCATCGACGCCTGGGGCAGCGGCTTCGGCGACTTCGTGCTGCGCCCCGACCCCGCCACCCTGCGCACCCGCCTGCCCTGGGACGACGGCACCGCCCTCGTCCTCGCCGACGCCGTCTGGCCCGGCGGGGAGCCGGTCCCCGTCGCCCCCCGGCACCTCCTGCGCACCCAGCTCGACCGGCTGGCCGAACGCGGGCTGACCGCGTACGCCGGCACCGAGCTGGAGTTCATCGTCTTCGCCGCCTCCTACCGCGAGGCGTGGGAGCGCCGCTACGCCGGTCTGCGCCCCGCCGCCCGCTACAACACCGACTACTCCCTCCAGGGCCTGGAGGAGGTGGAGCCCGTGGTGCGCCGCATCCGCCGCGAGATGGCGCGCGCCGGGCTGGAGATGGAGACGGCCCGCGGGGAGTGCCACGCGGGCCAGTACGAGATCGTCTTCCGCTACGCGGAGGCGATGGCCACCTGCGACAACCACGTCTTCTTCAAGAACGGCGCCAAGCAGGTGGCCGCCGCCGAGGGCGCGGCGCTGACCTTCATGCCGAAGTTCGACGAGGGCGAGGGCAACTCCTGCCACGTGCACCTCTCCCTGCGCGGCCGGGACGGCGCGCCCGTCCTGGCCGACCCGGACGCCGGCGACGGCATGTCGGAGCTGATGCGGCACTTCACCGCCGGGCAGCTCGCCTGCCTGCCCGACCTGACCCTGCTGATGGCGCCGAACGTCAACTCCTACAAGCGCCTCCAGCCCGGCGCGTTCGCCCCGACGGGCATCGCCTGGGGACGCGACAACCGCACCTGCCCGATACGGGTGGTGGGCGCGGGCCCCTCCCTGCGCATCGAGCACCGCGTCCCGGGCGGCGACGCCAACCCGTACCTGGCCGTGGCCGCCGTGGTGGCCGCGGGGCTGTACGGCGTCGACAACCGGCTGCCCCTCCCCGCGCCGCACACCGGCAACGCCCTCGCCGACGACTCCGTCCCCCGGCTGCCCGCCACCCTCGCCGAGGCCCTCCACCGCTGGGAGACCAGCGAGATCGCGGCCGAGCTCTTCGGCGGGGAGGTCGTCGGCCACTACGCCCGCGCGGCCCGCGCGGAGCTGGCGGCCTTCGAGCGCGCGGTCACGGACTGGGAGCGGATGCGGGGCTTCGAGCGGCTGTGACCCGCGTCCCGGTGCCCGGCGCACCGCCCCCTCCCGGTCCGCGGGGGCGAACCCGTCACCCCCGCCGGACGCCGGGGGCGGGATCCCGCCCGATGCGGCGCAGGGCGAGCAGTCCGCCGACGCCGGGCACCAGGGCGTACCACCGCGCGCTCGCGTCGGCGGCGGTCGTGGCCTGCCAGGCGGCCGCGATCGCCGCGAGGTAGGCGGTGCCGTGCAGCGGGCCGGCGAGCGAGGCGACCGCCTCGGCGTGCACGGTGAGGAGGTTGAGCAGCAGGAGGGCCAGGGAGACCGCCTCGGTGCCGGCGGCGATCCGCAGGGCGCGCACGCCGGTCACGCTCCCGTGGTGGAGCCGGGCCGGACGATCATCAGCACGACGACGACCGCCCACAGCAGGTTGAAGACGCCGGTGAGCATGGCCAGCCGGGCCGCCGCCGACCGCGTCCCCCCGGCGGCATCCCCGCCGCCGCCGGCCTCGCCGCCGGCCCCGGTGCCGGGGGCGGTCACCGCCGCCTCGATCATCCGCCGCTGGCCGGGCACGATGGCCAGCACCAGCAGGGCCGCGGCGAGCGCCGTCAGGGCCATCGACACGACCAGCCAGGCGTCGGTGAGGACGCCGAGCTGCGCGCCCGTGGCGATCCCGAAGACCGGGACGGCGACGCCGACGACGGCGTAACCGCGGCAGATCCGGTGCAGGACGGCGGCGACCCCGGCGTCCCGCTCCCGCGGTCCCCCGCCTCCGGAGGCCGCCTGCCGGGCGTGGCGCGGGAAGAGCGAGGCGGCCACGGCGATCGGGCCGACCACCAGGATCGCCGCGAGGACGTGCACGGACAGCAGGAGCTTGGTCATCGCGGACCTCCGCACCGACGGTGAATACATTGGCTGCCAATAGATAGCATGCCTACAGCCACATTGTGTAGGCTGCCTACCCATGAAGGCGGACGCGGTACGGGGACACCTCGACGGACTGCTGCTGGCCGTGCTCGAACCGGGGCCGCTGCACGGCTACGCGATCATCACGGCCGTCCAGCGGCGCAGCGGCGGCGCGCTCGAACTGCGCACGGGCACGGTCTATCCCGCGCTCAACCGGCTGGAGCGGCTCGGGCTGCTGCGCAGCTCCTGGGAGTCCGTCGGGGAGCGGAGGCGGCGCTGCTACGAACTCACCGACGCCGGGCGCCGCGCCCTGGCCGGCGAGCGGACGGCCTGGCGGGAGTTCACCGCGGCCATCGGCTCCGTCCTGGAACCCGCCGCACGTCCGGGGCCCGCCGCATGAGCGCCGCCGCCCGGCGGGCCCGCGCCGCGCAGGAGCCCTCCTCCGCGGCGGAGCACGGGCCGGCCGAGGAGCACGGGCCGGCCGAGGAGCACGGGCCGGCCGAGGAGCACGGGTCGGTCGAGGAGTACGGGTCGGTCGAGGAGTACGCCGAGGCCCTGGCGGCCGCCCTGCGCGGCCCGGCCCGGGCGAAGGCCCGCATGGTCGCGGAGATGCGCGACGGCCTCGCGGACACGGTGGCCGCCTGCGCCGGCACGGGGCTGTCCCCCGGCCGGGCCCTCGAGCGGGCCGTGCGCGAGTTCGGCACCGTCGCCGAGCTGGCACCGGCCTGCCAGCGGGAGCTGACCGTCGCCCAGGTCCGGCACACCTCCCGGGCCGTCGCCCTCACCATCCCCGTCCTGGCCGTCTGCTGGTACCTGCTGCTGACCGCCGCCCACGGCACCGGCCGGGCGCCGGGCGCGGCCCAGTGGCTGGCCGCGCCCTTCGCGGGCGCCGCGACCGCCGCCGCCCTGCTCGCCACGGTGGCGCTGGCGGTCACCGGGCCCCTCGCCCGCAGACTGCCCACACCGCGCCGGCTGCCCCTGGCGGTCGCGTGGGCCGGGACCGTCGCCGGCGTCTCCGTGGCCCTCGCCACGCTCACGCTCGCCGCGGCCTCCCCCCTGGCCACGCACGGGCCGCTGGCCGCGTTCGCCGGTGCGTTCACGGTCGTGTCGCACGTGGCGGTGGCGTCGTCGTCCCGCGCCTGCCGCGCCTGCGCCCGCGCCTGACGGCCCGGGGCCGTGCGGCGCGCCGCGCGGCCCCGCTCCGGCGGCCCTGTCAGTGGCGCCCGCTAGCTTTCCGGCCATGCGGAGCCGGGCCGGCCGGGCCCCGGCTCCGCATGGCCGCGGCCGTCCGCCGCCGGGCGCCCCCGTCCCGCGGCCGTCCGCCGAACGCCCGGCACCGCCTCCACCCCGAAGGGACGCAACCCGTGCGGAAGCTCAAGCTCCAGGTCCAGGTCAGCATCGACGGCTACATGGCCGGTCCGGGTGGTGCGATGGACTGGCTGACGTTCCCGTGGAGCGACGACCTCGACGCCCACGTCGACGCGCTCACCGAGCCGGTCGACTGCATCCTGCTGGGACGCAGGCTCGCCGAGGGGTTCATCCCGGCCTGGGCGGCCGGGCCCGAGGGCGAGGACCAGGCGTCCATCGACTTCATGAACGACACGCCCAAGGTCGTCGTCTCCGACTCCCTCACCGAGTCGCCCTGGGAGAACACCACCGTCGCCGGCGGCGACCTCGCCGAGACCGTGCGCGGGCTCAAGGAGCGGCCGGGCGGCGACATCATCACCTACGGCGGCAGCACGCTCGTCGGGAACCTGGTCGCCGGGGAGCTGCTGGACGAGCTCCACCTGTTCGTCAACCCGGTGGCGCTCGGCTCCGGGCTGCCCGTGTTCCCCGACACCGGTGCCCACCGGAGGTTCCGCCTGGTCGACACGCGGCCGTTCGACTGCGGGATCGTCGCCCTGCACTTCGAGCCGCGGCGTTCCTGAGCCGGCTGCCCGGCCCGCGCCCCCGCTCGGCGGGGCCCGCACGCGGTGGGCCCCGCCGGAACGCCCGGCCGTCACCCCCCGGCGGCCCCGCGGGCGCGGCGGCCCCGGTCGAGGGCGAGGGCCGCGCACACCGCGGCCGCCGCCGTGAGCAGCGCCAGGGCCGGGTTGACGAAGGCCGGGACGCGGTCGAGGACCGTCCCGTCCTCCCAGACGCACACCGAGCCGAGCGGGAGCAGGCTGTCCTCGGCACCGGTGAGCCGGGGGATGCCGGCGCCGTCGGGGAAGCGGAACCGCTCGTAGGTGCAGGTGTGGTAGGCGCTCTCCAGCCGGAGCACGGTGAACAGGCCGACGGTGTAGCAGGCCGCGGCCGCCGCGAGGAGGGCGAACGCGCCGGCGGCCCAGGCGCTCCCGCGGTCCCCCCTCCTCCCCCGCCGCGCGAGCCGCGCGACCGGGACGGAGAGCGCCAGGACGGCGGGCGGGCCGGCGAGGAGGAGCAGCCAGTGCAGCGGGCCCTGCCCGGTGTCGGTGGCGATCAGCACGGTCGGGGCGCTCCTGGGCGGGCTGTGGCGGTGCGGCCGTCGCACGCGCGGCCACCCTATCGAGCACCCGTCCGGCCGTCCTCCGGCCGACCGCCGTGGTTCCGGGCCGTCTTGAGCTCCCGGGTTCGAGGCGGCCCGCCGGGCGGTGCGGGCCCGCCGAACCCGGTGCATCCGGCAGCTCGTGGGCGCGCGCCCGAGCGCGGGAGCCGGCACGCGCGCGGTTTCGAGCTCGTCTGCCGACCCGTCCTCAGATCCGTTCGTAACTTTTCCGCTCACCGGCAGATATGCACGGCGGACGGCGATGGCCCGTCCACGACCGGCAAGGAGGGGAGCACGATGAACGCGAGGGGACGGGCCCTGGTGCGGACGGGCGCGGTGGCGGCGGCCGCGGTCGGCGCGGTCCTGGCGGGCGGCGGGGCGGCGTGGGCCGATGAGACCCACCACGGCTCGCACAACGGGCCGACCGTCGCGCTGATCTCGACGGGTCAGATCGACGATCCCATGGAGGACGTGCTGGAGCACGCGGCCCTCTTCCAGCGCGACCACCACACCGGCTGAGGCGGCGCACGGAGCACCGGCCCCGGTGCGAGGGAGCCGGTCCCGCCCGGCGGGTTCGGACGGAGCCGGGCGGGACGGCCGCACCGGGGCCGGCCGGGACCGGGAACGCACCGCCCCCGGTCCCACGGCCCCACGGGGCGGGGCGGGTCCGCCCCGGAACGGCCGGAGGCCCGGCGGGGAGGCGCGGCTCACAAGCCGCCTCCCCGCCGGGCCGTCGCCGTCCGGGCCCGGGGGCCCGGACGGCGGGAGGCTGCGGGCGGCCGCCGCGTCCGGCGGCGGCCCGGGGCGCCTGCGGCGCCCGTCAGGCGTGGGCCTTGGCGCGCTCCAGGGCTGCGATACCCACCGCGGCCAGCGCCACCTGGATCAGGATCTGCAGCCAGTCGACGCCGTTGGTGCCGGCGACACCGAGCCCCGCGGCGATGAACGTACCGATCAGGGCCGCGGCGATACCGACCACGATCGTCCACAGGACACCGATGCGCTGACGTCCGGGAAGCACCAGCCGGCCCAGGACGCCGATGACGACACCCACGACGATCGCGGTGAGAATGCCGGTAATCTCCATGACTTCACCTTTTCGGGTCGTTTGCTTGAGGCTCCTCCTTCCCGCTTCGGACGGGTACACACAAGGGACATGTCAAGAGGGCCCCCGGCCGGAGGCGGCCCCGGCGGCGGGGCGGCCCGGCCCCGGACGCGTGGGCACCCCGCCCGTCCGGTCCGGACGGGCGGGGTGCACGCTCACGGGCGGCTCCGCCGGGCGGCGGGGGTGTCAGACGCCGATGTTGCGTCCGTCCCGGCGCCAGACCGCCACGACCGACGGGCGGACGGCCTTGCCCTGTCCGTCGGGCCAGGCGGAGGCCGGCTTCTCGTAGCTGGCGCCGTCCACCTCGCCCGGGTGCTGGACGGCGACGAGGACGCGGCGGTCCTGCACGAGCGGGCCGCAGGTCTCGGCGCCGGTGGGCACCGTCAGGAACTGCCGCACCTCACCGCGCCGCTCGCCCGCCGTGGCGACGCCGAAGAGGCCGTCGTGCGTGCCCAGCGCGTTGCCGTCGGTGGAGATCCACAGGTTGCCGTAGTCGTCGAAGGTGAGGTTGTCGGGGCAGGAGATGGGGCTGACCTGGTCCTTGGGGAAGCCGCCGAAGTAGGTGGCGGGGTCCTCCGGGTCGCCGCAGACGAGGAACAGCCGCCAGGCGAAGCCGTCGGCCGCCGGGTCGTCCCAGTGCTCGGCCAGCTCCAGCACGTGGCCGTGCTTGTTGCCGTTGCGCGGGTTGGCCTCGTCGGCGCCGGCCTTGCCGGCCGCGCCGCGCTGGGTGTTGTTGGTCAGCGCGACGTAGACGCGGCCGGTGCGCGGGCTGGGCTCGACGTCCTCGGGGCGGTCCATCTTGGTGGCGCCCACCTTGTCGGCGGCGATCCGGGTGTGGACGTAGACCTCCTCGGCGGTCATGCCGGGCACGTGCGAGGTGTCGCCGGTGGCCAGCGGGATCCACACGCCGGATCCGTCGAACTCGCCGTCGTTCGGGAGCTTCCCGCTGCCGTCGATCTGGGCGGCCGGGCTGTCGCCGGTCAGCTTGGCGACGTAGAGGGTGCCCTCGTCCAGCAGCGTGAGGTTGTGCTCGCGGGCGCGCCGGCTGTCGCCCTTCATCATCGCCTTCGACGAGACGAACTTGTACAGGTAGTCGAAGCGCTCGTCGTCGCCCATGTAGACGACCGGGCGGCCGTCGGCGGTCAGGCGCGGCTGGGCGGCCTCGTGCTTGAAGCGGCCGAGCGCGGTGCGCTTGCGCGGCACGGAGTCGGGGTCGTACGGGTCGACCTCGACGATCCAGCCGAAACGGTTCGCCTCGTTGGGCTCCTTGGCCAGGTCGAAGCGCTCGTCGAACCGCTCCCACTTGCGCTCCGTGGCGCCGCCGGTCATGCCGTAGCGGGCGAGCTTCGCCCTGGTGTCGGCGTCGGTGACGGAGGCGGCGTTCGCGAAGTACTGGTTGAAGTTCTCCTCGGCGGACAGGGCCGTGCCCCAGGGGGTGGAGCCGCCCGCGCAGTTGTTGAGGGTGCCCAGCACCCTGGTGCCGGTGGGGTCGGCGGAGGTCTTCAGCAGGTCGCTGCCGGCGGCCGGACCGGTGAGGCGGAACTCGGTGGTCGCGGTGAAGCGCCGGTTGAGGTGGTGGCGGGGGACGGCCGTGAGCTTCCCGGTGCGGCGGTCCTCCTCGACCACGACGACGGACAGCCCGTGCGCGGCCCAGGCGATCTCGACCTGCTCGCGGGTGGGGTTGGCCGGGTCGTACCCGGGGAACATCAGCTGCTCGTCGGTGTACTCGTGGTTGGCGAAGAGCACCTGGCGGCCGCGCTCGCCCTTCAGCGGCAGCAGGACGAGGAAGTCGTTGTTGTAGCCGAACTGCCCGGCCTGCGCCTTGGCGCTCTGCTTCTCCGGGTCGAAGGCGGGGGCGCCGCGCAGGATCGGGTCGCCCCAGCGGATGACGATGTTCTGCTCGTAGCCGGCGGGCACGGTGACCTTGTCGGCGGTGTTCGGGGCGACGGGCGCGAAGCGCAGGCCGCGGGCGCCGTCGAGGGGCCTGCTCTTCTCCCAGCCCTTCCCCGCCGCGGCGGCGGCGGGGGCGGCCCCGGCTCCGGGCGCCTGGCCGAGCCCGGCCGCCCCGACCGCGGCGGCGGCACCGACGACCGCGCCGGCGCGCAGCATCGAACGCCGGGAGAGGGCACCGGCGATGACGTCGCCGGCGTACTCGTTGCCGCTGGTGTTGGGCACCTCATGGAAGCAGGCGTCGCCGCAGCGGTAGCGGCAGGTCAGGGCGGCTCTACCGCCAGGGTGCGAACCGATCAGCGGCAGCAGTTTGCGCATGGTCCCCTCCGGATGTCCCGTGTTCGTGCAGGTGAGGACGGTATGCGCGTGGGTGTGACGGGGGGCGACCATGCGGTGAACACAGGTTTAACCCGACCCGTGGGGATGGTTGAAGACCTCAACCATCCTCACCGTGCGGAGGGGCGCGGGCGCGCTCGGTCGCCCCGGCGGAGCTCCTCGGGAAGGACGCGCCGGGCGCCGCGGGAGGGACGCGCCGGGCGCTGCGTCCGGGGCCTCCCGCGGGCGTCGTCCGGACGGGCCGGGCGGTCCCGGACCGTTAGGATTTCCCCATGGCGGCCACTGGAAAAGAGCAGCAGGGGTCCAAGGCGTTCTACGTCACGACCCCCATCTACTACGTCAACGACGCTCCGCACCTGGGCCACGCCTACACGACCGTCGCAGGCGACGTGCTCACGCGCTGGCACCGCCAGCGCGGCGAGAAGGTGTGGTACCTCACCGGCACGGACGAGCACGGTCAGAAGATCATGCGCACCGCCGAAGCCAACGGGGTCTCCCCCCAGGAGTGGTGCGACCGGCTCGTGGAGGAGGCGTGGAAGCCCCTCTGGGAGCACCTGGAAATCGCCAACGACGACTTCATCCGCACCACGCAGGAGCGGCACACCGCCCGCGTCCAGGAGTTCGTCCAGGACCTGTACGACAAGGGCGAGATCTACCAGGGCGGGTACGAGGGCCCGTACTGCGTGGGCTGCGAGGAGTACAAGTCCGCCGGCGACCTGCTGGACGGCGAGGGCGAGTACGCCGGGCAGAAGCTGTGCCCCGTCCACAAGAAGCCCGTGGAGATCCTGAAGGAGGAGAACTACTTCTTCAAGCTCTCCGAGTACGGGCCGAGGCTGCTGGAGCACTACGAGAGGAACCCGGACTTCATCCAGCCCGAGTCGGCGCGCAACGAGGTCGTGAACTTCGTCCGCCAGGGCCTGGAGGACCTGTCGATCTCCCGCTCCAGCTTCGACTGGGGCGTGAAGATCCCCTGGGACGACAAGCACGTCATCTACGTGTGGGTCGACGCCCTCCTCAACTACGCCACCGCCGTCGGCTACGGCGCCGACCAGGCGAAGTTCGAGCAGACCTTCCCGGCGGACGTCCACCTGGTGGGCAAGGACATCCTCCGCTTCCACGCGGTGATCTGGCCCGCGATGCTGATGGCCCAGGGCCTGCCGCTGCCGGGGAAGGTCGCCGCGCACGGCTGGCTGATGGTCGGCGGCGAGAAGATGAGCAAGTCCAACCTGACCGGCATCAAGCCGCAGGACCTCACCTCGCACTTCGGCGTGGACGCCTACCGCTGGTACTTCCTGCGCGGCATCCAGTTCGGCCAGGACGGCTCCTTCTCCTGGGAGGACTTCTCCGCCCGCTACACCAGCGAGCTGGCCAACGACTACGGCAACCTCGCCTCGCGCGTGGCCGCCATGGTGAACAAGTACTTCGACGGCCTGCTGCCGGAGTCGAAGGCGGAGGGCGACGCCGAGCAGCCGATCAGGGACGGTCTGGCGAGGGCCGTGGCCGAGGCCGACCGGCGCATCGGCGAGGAGCTGGACTTCGCGGGCGGCATCGCGGCCGTCTTCGACTTCATCAAGCTGGTCAACGGCTACCTCACCGAGCAGGAGCCGTGGAAGGTCGCCAAGGACACCTCGCCCGAGGCCCAGGAGCGGCTGGCCACGATCCTCTACACCGCCGCCGAGGCGCTGCGCGCCTGCGCGGTGCTGCTCAACCCGGTGATGCCGCGCACCTCCGGCCTGCTGTGGGAGTCGCTGGGTGCGGAGCCCGCCCTGGGCGCCCTGGCCGACCAGCGCGTCCAGGACGCCGGCCGCTGGGGGCAGCTCCCGGCGGGCACCACGGTGACCAAGGGCGCGGTGCTCTTCCCGCGCCTGGAGGAGCCGAAGAACGCCTGACGCGCTCCACCCCGCGCCTCCGCCCGCCCGGCCCCCGCTCGTCCCGCTCCGACGGGACGGCCGGGGGCCGGGGCGTGCGGGCGGCGGCAGCCGGTCCCCGGTGCCGCCGCTCCCCTCACAGCTCCCAGGTGTGCGTCCGGCCGCCGGGCTCGGCGTACGCGAGGGTCTGCGCCCGCGGCGTGACGCGGACGGTGAACCACTCGCGGCGGGGCCGGTTCAGGGCCCGCCACCGCTCGTGGGCGCGCTCGACCGGTGCCCACAGGTCCCGTGGCCCGGAGGTGACGACCGCCGCGCCGGGCCGCCGGCCGTGGTCGGTCACCCGCGCGCGGGAGCCGTCCCCGGGGTCGTGCAGCGTGGTGACGTGCCGGCCGTCGTCGGTGCGGTGGTAGCCGCGTTCGACGGCCGGACCCAGGTGGAGCTGGGCGAAGAAGGAGAACGTCCAGTCGTCCAGCGCGCCGCCGGACAGCGGCGAGTCGCGGCGCCGCCCGTCCGGCGGGCCGGAGGGCGCCGCCGCCGGACGGGGGCCGGACAGCAGCGGCATGAAGGCCGCCGGGGTGTGGAGCACGTGCCCGGCGGCGGTTCCGTCCGGGAGCTTCGTCAGCCGGACCAGCATCCCGCCGGCCAGTGTCCCCTTGAGGGGGACGACCAGCAGGCCGCCCGTCATGCACTGGTCAAGCCAGGAGTCGGGGACGCGCCGCACCGAGCAGGTGGCGATGACGCGGTCGAACGGCGCGTGTCCGGGCGCGCCCGCCGCCCCGTCGGCCGTCCGCACCACCGGCGACAGCCCCAGGGCGCCCAACCGCTCCTCGGCCGCGGCGGTCAGACGCGCGGAGACGTCCACGGTCACCACGTTCTCCGCCCCGGCGAGCCGGCACAGCAGCGCCGCGTTGTACCCCGTCCCCGTTCCGATCTCCAGCACCCGTGCGCCCGGTTCGACGTCCAGGGCGTCGAGCATGTCGGCCATCAGGCTCGGGGCGGTCGAGGAGGAGGTGGGGACGCCGGTGACGGCCTCCGTCCCGGCGTCCTCCGCGTGCACCCCGTCCACCTCGGTGATCAGGGAGTCGTCCGCGTACACCCGGGCCGCCCACTCCCGGGGGTCCCCGTCCGGCCGGCGCCAGGGCACGAAGCGCTCCCCGTCCCTGCGGTAGAACACCGGCACGAACGGATGGCGCGGCACGTTCAGGAACGCCTCGGCGAGCCGGGAGGAGAGGACCACCCCGCCCTCGTCCATCCGCCGCACCAGCTCGACCCTCGCCTCGATGAGGTATCCGTCGTCCTCGCCCCCGTCCGAGTTCACATCCCTTTCCCTTCCAGCCAGTCGGCGACGGCGGCCGTGATCGGCAGGCCGGTCGCCTGCTCCACGAACCCGAACTGCCCGCTCGGGTTCACCTCCAGGAAGCACCATTCCCCGTCGGGCGTGACGACGAAGTCGAACGCGCCGTAGGGCAGCCCCAGGACGTCCATCGTCCGGCGTACTCCGGCGGCGACGGACGCCGGCGGGTCGCACACCCGGTATCTGTGGCCGGCGTAGTCGCTGCGCCAGTCCACGTGCCCGGCCGCCGAGTCCGTGTGGATCTCGGTGGCGAAGATCCGCCCGCCGACGGCCGTCAGCCGCACCTCGTACGCCTTGGGCACCCACTCCTGGAACAGGTGCGCCGTGGTGGCCACGTCCGGATGCGACAGGTCCTCGGCGCCGACGATGCTGGTGTACGCCGCCACCGACTCCCCGCCGACCGTCCCGCGCACGGGCGCGAACGGCTTGAACACCAGCGGACCGCCGACCGCGTCGCCGAACTCCCGCGCCGCGTCCGGATCGTTGGTGATCAGCGTGCGCGGCACGGTCAGTCCGGACTCGGCCGCGACGCGCAGTTGCAGCGGCTTGTACTCGGCGTCGGCGGCCCGGCCCGGCGGCGGGAGCCACCGGACCGGCAGCGCCGCCAGCAGCCCGCCGAAGCCGCGCCGGGCCTCCCGCTCCGCCACCCTGCGCGCGTGCGGTGACATGCCGCCGGGGAAGCGGGGACGGGTGGGCCTGCGGTAGTAGACGCTCCGCACGGACCGCAGCTCCAGCGTCCGGCGCTCCGTGCGGAGCGTGCCGCCCCACTCCGTCCCCTCGAACCTCGCGGCGAGCGCCAGCCGCAGCGGGAAGCCCGCCAGGTCGGTGCGGAAGACGGGCACGGAGCGCCGGTTCAGCTCCTCGACCACCAGGTCGGCGGTGGGGTCGAAGCTGCCCGCCAGGACGAGGACCGTTCCGGCCGCGGTCATCGGTGATCCGTCATCGGTCGCCCCTCATCGGTCGTCCGCCACGGTCCGCCGGCCGTCAGTCGTCGCTCGGGCCCGGGTCGTCCGGCGCGTCCAGCTCGCCGGTGGGCTGCGTCGGCCCGTAGGTCTTCGGCGGGTTCTTGGTCATGAACACCCCCGGCGGGAGCCCCTGGTAGACGCCGGTCTGCGTCTCCTCGTCATACGTGATGTCCTCCGGCAGCACTCCGCCCGAGCCGGAGACGACGGTGAGGAACCGGAAGGCGAGCGGCGCCGGGCCCCGGTGGCCGGTCAGGTCCGGCAGGTCCGGGGCCGTGCCCCGGTCCAGCGGGAGCCTGTCCTCCGGTCTGTCCAGGGCCAGACCGCTCCCGGCGTTCTCGTCCAGAATTGTCGCGTTCATGACTCCCCCTTCTCCTCGGGGGGATGGCGCCCCTCGCGCCCGCCCGGTCGCCGGCCCCCGCTCGACGGAACGTCCCCGTGGGGAGTTTCTCCGTCCCGTGGCGGCCGTAAGCCGGTTTTCCGGCCATGCTGCGCCCCGCCGCTCCGCCCAGCGACCGGGCGGAGATCCGGTAGCGCAGACCGTCGCCGTCGGGGGCGGTGAGGACGTAGAGGCCGCCGTCCTCCAGGGCCCGCAGGGCGTCGCGGTGCGCGATCCCGTCCAGCGGCCAGCGGCGCAGGAGCGCGGCGGCGTCCGGTCCGGTGCCGCCGTACGGGCGGAGCAGCCCGGAGGGCGCCCAACGGGTGTGGGGCGGTGGGTCGATGCGGTCGGCCAGGCGCGGGGCCTGGGCGCGTATCCAGCGCAGGGCGCGGCGGGGGCTGCGGGTCCGGTACCCGCCGATCAGCCACTCCCGGCGGGTGCCCTCCTCCACGACGGTGGCCTCGCACCACACGCCGCCGGGCGCGGAGGCGGCGCGGGCGGAGGCGAGGACGAAGCCGATCAGGGCCGCGCTGACGGCCGTGATCAGTCCGCCCAGGCACACGGCGGTGAAGTCCACGGCGCTCACGTCCCCTCGCGCGCGGCGCGCAGCTCGAACCAGACCCGTTTCCCGGCCGGCTCCGCCCCGCCCGTCCAGCTCACGCCCCAGGCGTGACTGAGGGACTCGACCAGGTACAACCCGCGTCCGCAGGTGTCGTCCGCACCCGCGCGGCGCGGGCGCGGGACGCCGCGCTGGTCGCCGTCCCAGACGGAGACGGTCACGCCCAGGCGCGTGACGGCGGCCTCCACCGACAGGTGCGGCACGCCGGTGTGCACGACCACGTTCGTCACCACATCGCTGACCAGCGTGCGGGCGGTGTCCAGCAGTCCGTGGTGCCCGGCGGCCCACAGCCAGGCCGCGACCGCCTCGCGGGCCACTCTGGGGGTGGTCGGTATGGCGGGAGCGGTCAGCCGGTAGCGGGTGGTGGGGCTGTTCGACGTGGTCACGTTCATCCGTGCCTCCTGCGCGGTTCGTCTACGGGGTACCGGGCACGCGCGCCCACCACCGTGGCTCGGTCACCCACTCCCGCGTCGCTTCGGTCTGCGGGCAGGGGAGGGCAACTGCACTGCGGGTTCACCGGTGTTCACGCTGCGCTACCGGAGACCATAGGGCAGTAGGGATAAACATGACTACCGATTCAGAAGGATCCATGTGGATCCTCATGGACCGTGTCACCCGGAAGAGGGCAGACTGTCGCCATGCCACCGAGGACAGTGACGACCGCCCGCCAGCGGCGACTTGGCACGGAGCTGCGGAAGATGAGAGAGGCGGCCGGGTACAACGCGCGCGAGGCCGCCGCGCTCCTCGGCATCGACCACACGAAGATCAGCCAGGTCGAGACCGCCCGCTTCGGGGTCAGCGCGGACCGGGTGCGCACCCTCGCGAGCGCCTACAAGTGCCGGGACCAGGCGTACGTGGACGCACTCGTCGCCATGGCCGCGGATCGCACCAAGGGGTGGTGGGAGGAGTACCGGGGCGTCCTCCACCCTGGATTCCTCGATGTCGCAGAACTGGAACACCACTCCACGTACCTGCACACGTACCAGATCGCGCATGTCCCGGGCATCGCGCAGACAGAGGCGTACGCGCATGCGGTCTTCAAGTTCGGCGCCCCTCACCGAATGTCCAAGAGGGAGACCGAAGCCCGAGTCGAGCACCGTGTCCAGCGCGTGAAGATCCTCGATCGGGACAGTTCTTTCGAGTACAAGGCCCTGGTTCACGAAGCCGCGCTGCGCATGAGGTTCGGCGGCCGGGATGTGACCCGCGCACAGCTTGAACACCTCCTTGAGCTGACCGACCGCACCAACTTCACCCTGCGGGTGGTGCCCTTCGAAGCGGACGGGTTCGCCGGTGCGGGGCAAGCCGTGCTGTACGCGGGTGGCCCGGTTCCCCAACTCGACACGGTGCATCTGGACTCGATGCTCGGGCCCGTCTTCCTCGACACGGAGGAGCACCTGGAGGTGTACCGAAACATGTTCTCCAAGATGGAGAAACGCTCCCTGGGGATCAGGAGCTCGCGAGACTTCGTCAGGAACGTCATCCGAGAACTCTGAAAGGACTGAGCGTGCCGAAAAGCGAGTGGCAGAAGTCTTCTTTCTGCGGCGGGAACGGCGGAAACAACTGCGTCGAGGTCGCCCGGGACGGCGATCGCGTCCTCATACGCGAGAGCGACAGACCCGATGAAGTCGTCGTCACCACGCCCGCGAAGCTCGACGCCTTCCTCAAGGGCGTCAAGGCCGGCGAGTTCGACCACCTCGTCGATCGCTGAGGCCGGTCCCGCGCGTCGCGGCAATCCGGTGACGTCCGCAGGCGGACGAGGAAACAGGACACAAGGTGTCGGGTTTCAGACCGAGCATGGTGCCCCGGCCGGCGCCGACTGCGGGCGCCGACCGGTTTCCCACGGACGGACAAGGACACCCATGCGCGAAACACCGGAAGAACTCGCAGCGCTCCAGGACCTCCTGGACGCCTCGCTCTCCCGCTCCACCCCGCACCTCCGCTCGATCATCACCACCCGGAGCACCCTGACCGCGGAGCAGCTCACCCAGGTCCTCACCGGCATGTGCACCCTCGCCGTGTCCACCGTGACGGCGAAGGGCGAACCGCGGATCAGCGGTGCGGACGGGCACTTCCTGCACGGGAAGTGGCACTTCGGCACGGCACGCGGTGCCGCCAAGGCCCGCCACCTCGCCGCGCGGCCCGCCGCCAGCGTCGCGCACCTGCGCGGTGAGGACCTGGGCGTGTTCACGCACGGCACGGTGGAGACCCTCAACCCCCGAGGCGGCGAGCCGGCCGCGGACTGGCCCGACCTGCTCGCGTACTTCAAGGACTTCTACGGCGAGGACGCCTTCGACTGGGACAACGACGTGGTCTACTACCGGCTGCGTCCGCACTGGATGACCGTCTACGCCCCCGACCTCGCGAAGCTCACCGCGGCCGACCGGTCCTGATCCGCGGCGCGGGCCGCGCCGCCCCGGCTCGGGCGGTGACGTCCGCCCGGTGGTCCCCGGCCCGCCGCGCGGGGCGGGCCGGGACGGGCCTCAGGCCGCGGCCGTCCCCTCCGCCTCCCCCAGCGCGCACCGGATGAGGGTGTCGGCGGCGGCGCGGGCGTGCGTGGCGGCGCCGGGGTCGTGCGCTATGGCGGCCGTGGTCTGGGCGCCCTCGGCGAGGAGGACGAGCTGGGGGGCCAGGTGGTCGGGGCCCCCGGCGGCGCGGACGAGGTCGGCGACCTGGCGCCCGAAGGACGCCTTCTGCTCGCGGACGGCCTCGGCGACCCGGGCGCTGCCGCTGCCCAGCTCACCGAAGACGTTGATGAAGGCGCAGCCGCGGAAGTCGTCCTCGCGGAACCAGTCGGCCAGGAAGTCGAAGACGGCCAGCAGCCGCTCGCGCGGCGTCCCGGCGCCCTCGACGGCGCCGGCGATGCCGGCGTTCCACCGCTCCGTCCGGTGCCGCAGCACGGCGACGACCAGATCCTCCTTGGAGGGGAACAGCGCGTAGATGCGCTTGAGCGAGACGCCGGACCCGTCGCGGACGGCGTCCATGCCCACGGCCTGGACCCCCCGGGCGTAGAACAGCCGGTCGGCGGCGGCCACCACCCGTTCGCGTGCCGTCTCTGCGTCGATCACCACAACCTCCTTGCGCGGAGAACCATCGTTCTCTACTGTAGTCCACAGAGCAGGAGAACGACCGTTCTCCGCATCGGAGGGAGTGCTCCCATGGGCTACATCACCGTCGGCACCGAGAACAGCACCACCATCGAGCTGTACTACGAGGACCAGGGAGCCGGGCAGCCGGTCGTCCTCATCCACGGCTACCCCCTGGACGGGCACAGCTGGGAGCTGCAGACCCGCGAGCTGCTCGCCGCCGGCCACCGCGTCATCACCTACGACCGCCGCGGCTTCGGCCGGTCCGCCAAGACCGGCGGCGGCTACGACTACGACACCTTCGCCGCCGACCTGAACGCCCTCCTGGAGGCGCTGGACCTGCGCGACGTCGTCCTCGTCGGGTTCTCCATGGGCACCGGCGAACTGGCCCGCTACGTGAAGACCTACGGCCACGAGCGGATCGCCAAGCTGGCGTTCCTGGCGTCGCTGGAGCCGTTCCTGCTGCGGACCGACGACAACCCCGCCGGGGTCCCGCAGTCGGTGTTCGACGGCATCGTCGAGGCCGCCCGGAAGGACCGCTACGCCTGGTACACCCAGTTCTTCAAGGACTTCTACAACCTGGACGAGAACCTCGGCAGCCGGATCAGCCAGGAGGTCGTCACCGCCAACTGGAACACCGCGACCACCTCCGCCCCCGTCGCCGCGTACGCGGTGGTGCCCGCCTGGATCGAGGACTTCCGCGAGGACGTGGCCGCCGTCCGCGCCGCCGGCAAGCCGTCGCTGATCCTGCACGGCACCGCGGACAACATCCTGCCGGTCGACTCCACCGGGCGCCCCTTCCACGAGGCGTTCCCGGAGGCCGAGTACGTGGAGGTCGAGGGTGCGCCGCACGGCCTGCTGTGGACGCACGCCGCCGAGGTCAACGAGGCACTGCTGGCCTTCGTCGGCGCGTGACCGGACGACGCCTCCCGGCCGCGCCGGAGCACCGCCCCGCGGACCGGGAGGCATCGTCCGGCGGTTCCGGAGCACAAGCGGGTATATGGGACCGCCCCACTCCACCCCCGCGGACTTCGAAGCCATGTTCCACGCCTCGGCCTCGCCCCTCCTCGTCCTGGACACCCGCCTGGTGATCCGGGACGTCAACCGCGCCTACGCCGCCGTGACGCTCCGCGAGCGGGAGGAGCTGATCGGACGGCACATGTTCGACGCCTTCCCCGACAACCCCCACGACCCCGGGGCGGATGGCGTGCGCAACCTGGATGCCTCGTTCCGGCGCGTGCTGGAGGAGAGGGCGCCGGACACGATGGGGGTCCAGAGGTACGACATCCCCCACCCCGCCGCTCCGACCGGCTTCCGGGAGAAGTACTGGAGCCCCGTCAACAGCCCCGTCCTGGACCCCGGCGGCGAGGTCACCGCCCTGCTCCACCACGTCGAGGACGTCACCGGCTTCCACCGGGAGCTGGCCCGCGCCGAGCACGCCTTCCTGCGGACCGGCATCCCCGCCGCCCGCACCCCGGCCGTCCGGCGCGGGTACGCCCACCACCTGGCGCGGGCCGCCGAGGAGGCCCGGCGCCTGGAGGAGCTGCGCACGGAGGTGGACCAGCTCCGGCAGGCGCTGCGCTCGCGGGCGGTGATCGACCAGGCCGTCGGCATCGTCCAGGCCGAGCGGCGCTGCGCCCCCGAGGACGCCTTCCGGATCCTGGTGAACATCTCCCAGCACACCAACACCAAGCTCCGCGACATCGCCGCCGCCCTGGTGCGGCGTGCCGAGGACGCGCTGCCGGGGCCGCTGCTGCCGGACGTCCCCGCCGCCCGTCCCGCCCCGCGCCCGGACCGGACGGCCGCGGGGCCGGGCGGCGGGAGGCCGCGGGCCGAGGGGGCGGCGCCCGGGAAGCGGGGCTGACCGGGGGCCGGAGGGCCGCCCCCGGCCTCCGGACGGCCCGGTCCGCCCGGAGGCCGGACGGCGCCGGGGGCCGTCCGGGGAGGAATTCCGGCAGTGTGTCGATCCGGCCCGGTCCCGTACGTCGTCATGGCGTACGGAGGACCTGCCGTACGCCGGACGCACACACCGAGCACAGGGAGCCGGACCATGAAGTACATGCTGCTGATCCACAGCGGTGCCGCGGACGCCGACGGCGGCGCCGCCGGATGCGACGTCCAGGACTGGGCGGCCTACGACAAGGAGGTGCGGGACGCGGGGATCCTCGTCTCCGGCGAGTCGCTGGCCGACCTGGTCACCGCCACCACCGTCCGGGTCTCCCCGGCGGGCGAGCGCACGGTCACCGACGGGCCGTTCGCCGAGACCCGCGAACTCCTGGGCGGCTTCTACGTCATCGACGTGCCCGACCTGGACGCCGCGCTGGACTGGGCCGCCCGCTGCCCCGGCGCGCGCGGCGGCGGGGCGATCGTGGTCCGGCCCGTCGCCGACTTCCCCGACCCCGCCGCCTTCGGGGCCTGAGGACCGTGGGGACCTCCGTGGGCGCCTCCGTGGAGGCGGTGTTCCGCGAGGAGCGCGGCCGGCTGCTCGCCGCCCTCGTCCACCGCTTCGGCGACCTCGACCTCGCCGAGGAGGTCGCCTCCGAGGCGGTCGAGGCGGCGCTGACGCACTGGCCGGCCCAGGGAGTCCCGTCCCGGCCCGGCGCCTGGCTGCTGACGGTGGCCCGGCGCCGGGCGGTGGACCGGCTGCGCCGGGACCGGGCCTACGCCGCCCGGCTGGCGGTGCTGCGGGCGGAGGCGGAGCGGGCCGAGCCGGCACCGCCCGCCGACGCGGGCGCGGACGGGCCCGGCGACGGCCTGCCCGACGAGCGGCTGCGGCTCTTCTTCACCTGCGCCCACCCGGCCCTGGCCGCCGAGGACCGGCTGGCGCTCACCCTGCGCTGCCTGGCCGGACTGACCACCGCCGAGGTCGCACGGGCCCTCCTCGTCCCGACGGCGACCGCGGCCCAGCGGATCGTGCGGGCCAAGGGGAAGATCCGCCGGGCCCGCATCCCGTTCCGGGTGCCCGGCGCGGACGAGCTGCCCGAGCGCCTGCCGGGCGTGCTGCGGGTGCTCTACGCCCTCTTCACCGAGGGCTATACGGCCAGTTCGGGCTCCGAGCTGCAACGGGCCGCCCTGGCCGGGGAGGCGGTCCGGCTGGCCCGGATCCTGCACCGGCTGCTGCCCGCCGAGCGGGAGGCCACCGGGCTGCTGGCGCTGATGCTGCTGGTCCACGCGCGGCGCGACGCCCGCACCGGACCGGACGGCGGACTCGTACCGCTGACCGGACAGGACCGCGGCCGCTGGGACCGGGCGATGATCGGCGAGGGCCTCGCCCTGGTGCGCACCGCCCTGACCGGCGGCCCGCCGGGGCCCTACGGGGTGCAGGCCGCGATCGCCGCCCTGCACGACGAGGCGGCGGACGCCGCCGCCACCGACTGGCCGCAGATTGCCGCGCTCTACGACGTGCTGCTCGCCCTCGACCCGTCACCGGTGGTGGCGCTGAACCGGGCCGTGGCGGTGGCCATGCGCGACGGTCCCGGAGCGGGCCTGGCCCTGCTGGACGGACTGGCCGGTGAGCCGAGGCTGCGCGGCCACCACCCCTACCCGGCGGCCCGGGGCGAGCTGCTGCACCGGCTCGGCCGCTTCCCCGAAGCCGCCGGGGCCTACCGGGAGGCGCTGCGGCTGGCCGGGACCGAGCCCGAACGCGCCCACCTGCGGCGCCGCCTGGCCCAGGCCGAGGCCGGCGGCCCTCCGGACGGATGACGGCCCGGCCGTGGGGCGGCGGCGCCGCCCGGCGCGGCCGGGTCAGGGGGCGGTGACGGGGGCCGCCCGGCCGGTGTGCCGGAGGTAGCCGTACAGGGCGGCGGAGGCCGCGAGGCACCGGAGGCCGCGGCGGTTCACCTCCTCCTCGCGGGCGGCCAGTTCGTCGCGCACGCGCTCGGGGCTGCCGGTGGCGCGCAGCGCGTCGACGACGGGGCGGATGGCGTCCAGGCGGTGCCCGCCGCGCCGCAGGAGCGCCACGACGTGGGCCGCCCGCACCTCGGCCTCGCCGTACAGGCGGTAGCCCGTGCCCTCCTCCCTGGCCGGGCGCAGCAGGCCGCGCTCCTCCCACAGCCGGAGCACCGGCGGACGCACGCCCACGATCGCGGCGGCCCGGCCGATGCGCACGCCGCCGCGCCGCGGTGCGCCGGCCGGGCCGGGGCGGCGCGCCACGACCGACTCGACCGCCTCGCGCACCGCGGCGAGCCCGCTCCTCTCGCGGTGCAGCGCGGCATGGCCCGCGTCGAGGGCGGCCAGGGCGCCGTCCACGTCGCCGCCGTGGACGGCGCCCATGACGGCCCGCGCCGTCCGCCAGCCGTACCCGGCGGCGAGCGCGCGGGCGGTGGCGAGCGCCTCGGCGTGGACGCGGGTGAAGACGCGGTGGCCGCCGGGGGTGCGCTCGGCGGGCGGCAGGAGGCCCTCGTCCTCGTAGTTGCGGACCTGCTGGGCCGAGATCCCCGCCGTGCGCGCCAGCTCCGCCGCCCTCAGCCGCGCACCCGCTCCGTCCTCCACCGCCCGCCTCCGCCCCCGCTGCCCGCCCGTCGCTCGCACGGCTTCACCTCCATTTGAGGTTTTTCCGGTCCCGTGGGCAAGCCATCAGGAGTTCTGCGGTGAAAAAACCCAAGAAGGAGTTGAATGAAACAATTGAAGCACGAGGCCGGTGAGGCACCGGTCGCCCCACGGACGGAGGCCGAAGTGAAGTTCGTTCTCGAAGTCGACCTGGACGACACCGCGAGCGACGAGGAGGCCGCCCGCGAACTGGGCCGGATCCTGCGGTACTGGGGCGGCAACCTCCACCACTACGCGCTGGGGTCGGGGGCTGCCGCGGCCGTCCACGACTCGGGGTACCGCGAGGTCGGCCGGTGGAGCACCACCCCGGGCGCGGGGGGCTGACCGACCCCTCCCGGCGCCGGTCCGGCCGGCGTCGGGAGGACGTCCGGGGGCCGGGAAAGGGCCGCTGCCGGGCCTTTTGCCTTCCGTTCCGCCCTCCGCCTACACTCCTATGTGTACGAAACCGTTTCGTTCACGATGGAGCCACCAGGATGACCGACCGGCCGGCCGCCACCGCGTCCCCCTCCGGCTCCCCCGGCCGCCGCACCCGCCTCACCCCGGAGCGGGAGCAGGAACTCTTCCGGGCCGTGGTCGACCTGGTCCGCGAACAGGGCTACGAGGCGCTGACGATGGACGCGGTGGCCGCGCGCACCCGGTCCAGCAAGGCGACCCTGTACCGGCAGTGGGAGAGCAAGCCGAAGCTGGTCGCCACCGCGCTGCGGCACATGGCGAGGATCTCCCCCTCCTGCATCGACACCGGGTCCCTCGCCGAGGACCTGCGGCAGATCGCCCGGGAGGCCGCCAAGCACGCGGTCGAGGACAACGCCCTGCTGAGCGGCCTCGCCCACGCCGTCACCAAGGACCCCGAACTCCAGCAGGCCCTGTACGACCTCTACATCCGGCCCGAGTTGGAGACCCTCGACGCCACCATGCGCAGGGCCGTCGAGCGCGGGGAGCTGGACGCCGGCAACCCCGCCACCGAGTTCGTCGTGCACCTGCTGGTGGGGGCCCTGGGCGCCCGCCGGCTGGTGGAGAACAAGGACGCGGACGCCGAGTACCTGGAGCGCTACCTGCGGGCGATCGTCTTCCCCGCGCTCGGCATCTCCTGACCGGCGCCCCCGGCTCCGCGCCCCCCGAGAGCCATCCCGAAGAATCCCCGTCCACTCCGATCCAGGAGCCCTCACCATGGCCACGTTCCTGTACCGGCTCGGCCGCTTCGCCTTCCGGCGGCGCGGGCTGGTCGCCCTGCTGTGGGTGGTGGTGCTGGCAGTCGCGGGCGGTGCCGCCGCATCCGCCTCCTCGGCCGCCTCCGGCAACATCACCATCCCCGGCACCGAGGCGCAGAAGGCGTTCGAGCTGCTGGAGGATCGTTTCCCCGGCAGCAGCCCCGACGGCGCCACCGCCCGGGTGGTCTTCCAGGCCCCCGACGGCGAGAAGATCACCGACCCCGAGAACAGGGCGGCCGTCGGCGAGGTCGTCGCCGAACTGGCGAAGGGGGAGCAGGTCCAGCAGGCCGTCGACCCCTTCCGTGCCAAGGCGGTCAGCCCCGACGGCACCATCGCCTACTCCCAGGTCAGCTACGAGGCGTCCGGCTTCGAACTGACCGAGGAGACCCGCCAGGCGCTGAAGGACGCCGCCGAGAGCGGCCGCGAGGCCGGGCTGACGGTGGAGACCGGCGGCGACGCGCTGGCGGTGATCCCGCACACCGGTGCCACCGAGGTGATCGGCGTCGTCATCGCCGCGATCGTGCTGCTGGTCACCTTCGGCTCCCTGGTCGCCGCCGGGCTGCCGCTGATCACCGCCCTGGTCGGCGTCGGCATCAGCGCCGCGGTCATCACCGCCCTGACCGTCCCCCTCGACCTCAACACCACCACCCCGATCCTGGCCACGATGATCGGCCTGGCCGTCGGCATCGACTACGCGCTGTTCATCGTCTCCCGCTACCGCGCCGAACTGGCCGAGGGACGCGCGCCGCTGGACGCCGTCGGCCGCGCCACGGGCACCGCGGGCTCGGCGGTCGTCTTCGCCGGTCTGACCGTCGTCATCGCCCTGGTCGGCCTGTCGGTCGTCAACATCCCGATCCTGACCAAGATGGGCCTGGCCGCCGGCGGTGCCGTGGTGCTGGCCGTGCTGGTCGCCCTGACCCTGATACCGGCGCTGCTGGGCATGGCCGGGAAGAAGGTCCTGCCCCGCAGGCAGCGCACGGCCGAGGGTGCCGCCCCGGCCGCCGGCGCCAAGGAGGGCGCGGGCGTGCGCTGGGCGCGGTTCGTGCTGCGCCGCCCCGTCGCGGTGCTGCTGGTGAGCGTCGTCGGGCTCGGCCTGCTGGCCGTCCCCGCCAAGGACCTCCAGCTCAACCTGCCCGACGACGGGTCCCAGCCCACCAGCACCACCCAGCGCCGGGCCTACGACCTGATCGCCCAGGGCTTCGGCCCCGGCGCCAACGGCCCGCTGATCGTGACCGTCGACGCCCGGGACAGCGACGACCCGAAGGCCGCCGCCCAGACCACCTTCCAGACCCTCCGGGGCCTGGACGGCGTCGCCGCCGCCACCCCCGCCACGTTCAACGAGGCGGGCGACACCGCGATGATCAACGTCATCCCGAAGTCCGCGCCGAGCAGCGCCGGGACCGAGGACCTGGTCCACGACATCCGCGGCGAGGCCGGCGGCATAGCCGACTCCACCGGCGCCGAGGTCCTGGTCACCGGGCAGACCGCCATGGCCATCGACGTCTCGCAGAAGATGGACGACGCCCTGGCGCCCTACCTGGTCCTCGTGGTGGGCCTGGCCTTCCTGCTGCTGATCGTCGTCTTCCGCTCGATCCTCGTCCCCCTCAAGGCCGCGCTCGGCTTCCTGCTGTCGGTCGTCGCCGCGCTCGGCGCCGTCGTGGCGGTCTTCCAGTGGGGCTGGCTGGCGGACGTGTTCGGCGTGGAGCAGACCGGCCCGGTCATGAGCCTGATGCCGATCCTCATGGTCGGCCTGGTCTTCGGCCTGGCCATGGACTACGAGGTCTTCCTGGTCACCCGCATGCGCGAGGC
Source organism: Streptomyces desertarenae (assembly GCF_042681365.1). NCBI lineage: Bacteria > Bacillati > Actinomycetota > Actinomycetes > Kitasatosporales > Streptomycetaceae > Streptomyces > Streptomyces desertarenae. Next base: position 36,761 of record NZ_JBHUFU010000002.1, read on the forward strand.
CCACGTCCACGGCGAGAGCCCGCAGGAGTCGATCGTCACCGGCTTCGAGCTGGGCGCCCGGGTGGTCACCGCCGCCGCACTGATCATGATCAGCGTCTTCGCCGGGTTCATCGGCTCCTCCGAGTCGATGATCAAGATGATCGGCTTCGGCCTGGCGGTCGCCGTCCTCTTCGACGCCTTCGTCGTCCGCATGGCGGTCGTCCCGGCCGTCCTGGCCCTGCTGGGCAAGGCCGCCTGGTGGCTGCCGCGGTGGCTGGACAGGGTCCTGCCCAACGTGGACGTCGAGGGCGAGAAGCTCCAGCGCGAGCTGGCCGGCTCCGGCGACGGGGAGAAGACCCCGCAGACCGCCGGGAGCCGCTCCTGACCGCCTGACGGCGGGAGCAGCACGATCACGGGGCCGCCGCGGTGTGGAAGCGGAAAGCACGGCGGCCCCGGCCACGCCGGGCCCGTGGGGACGGGGAGCGGCGTGGCGCCGACGGGCCCGGCCCGCGGTGCCTCCCCGCGGGGGGCCGCGGACCGGGCCCGTGCGCGCCTGCGGGCCCCGCCCCGCCCCGGAGGAGCGAGCCGTGCGGACCGGCCCGCGGGCGGGTGCCCCTCAGGCGCCGAGGCGGCGGCGGGCGGTCTCGATGTGACCGAGGTACCGGTGGGTCGGTCGCACAGCCCGTCGATCGTCATCCGCAGGGCCCGCCCCGGCTCGGTGAGGGTGTACTCGACCCGCGGCGGCACGACGGGGTGCACCGTCCGCTCGACCGGGCCGTTGCGCTCCAGCATGCGCAGGTTCCGGGTGAGCGTCTTGCGGCTGATGCCCTCGACCTCGTTCCGCAGCTCGCCGAAGCGCAGGGTGCCCTCCCCCAGGGCCTCGATGATCAGCAGCGCCCACTCGTTGGCGACGTCCGAGAAGATCCCCCGCGCCAGGGAGTCCGCGCGCCGCAGGTCCGCTTCGTCGGGCGAGCCCGTGAACTGCTTGGTCACCACGAGGTTCCCCTGTCACCGAAAAGTGCGTTCTTCCACGTCGGCGGCCACTCTCCTACGGTTCCCGAGTAACCACTAGAGAGCGGGCATGCCGTGGTTCGGGAAAACGAACCCACGGCCGCCCACGGCGACGGAGGCAGGCAGCATGGCCATCACCCTGGTGAACCCCGACGGATTGCCCCAGATCGACGCCTACCGGCAGGTGTCGGTCGCGACCGGATCGAAGCTGGTCTTCGTCGCCGGGCAGGTCGCCTGGGACGCCGACGGGGTCACGGTCGGCGAGGCCGACCTCGCCGCCCAGGTCGAGCAGTGCTACCTCAACGTCGGCACCGCCCTGGCCGGAGTCGGCGGCTCCTTCGACGACGTGGCGAAACTGACCGTCCACGTCGTCGACTGGACCCCCGACAAGATGCCCCTGCTGATGGAGGGGATCGCCCGGGCGGCCGCGAAGCTGGGGGCCGCCCCGGTCCCGCCGGCCACGCTGCTGGGCGTCGCGGCACTGGACGTGCCCGAGCACCTGGTCGAGGTCGAGGCCGCCGCCGTCCTCGACTGAGCGGGCCGGCCCGCAGGACCCCGGCCGGCCCGCCCCGCGGCCGGTCAGGGGAGGCGGGCGGAGGGGAGGGAGGCGAGGATCGCATCCACCGTCTCCTCGGGGGTCTGGTCGGAGGTGTCCAGCCACAGGCCGAGGCGCGGGGTGTCCTCGCGCAGCGAGCGGCCCAGGGCCCCGGGGGACGGGTCGGGCAGCATCTCCTCGCGCCCCGAGACGATCATCCGGCGGAAGACGTCGCCCCGCACGTGCGCCGCCCGGGGCAGGCGCTCGGCCAGTGCCTGGGCGACGGTGGACTCGCCGGAGGCCATCACCCCGGTGACGAGCACCACGCAGGGGCCGGGCCCCGCACCCGTGCCGGACATGCCGTCTCCTCCCGTACGGACGCGGAACCGCCGCGCGGGAGGAGAGGCTCCTTGCGCCGGCGGGAGGGCCGCCGGGACCTTCCACCGGGCCCGGCGCGGGCCCCGCGCCGGGCGGTCACCGCTGGGCGCTGCGCTTGACCAGGTAGGCGGCGGTCAGGCAGGCGACCGCGATGGCGAGGAAGACCAGGGCTATGGTCAGGCCGCCCGGGAAGCCCTCCTCCGCGGCCAGGTTCACGAGCGCGCCGCCCTGCGCGGCGTCGGCGTACCAGCTCATGGCGGTTTCCTTTCTCTGCCGGAGTCGTGCGGACGCGGGGGCCGCGCGGGTGCGCGGCCCCCGCGGAGGTCGCGGGCCGCCCCGGTGCGGACGGGGCCGTCACAGGCGGCGCGGACGCGGCCGGTGACGTTCCGATTCCCCTCGGTACGGGGGTTTACGCAGGGCACGCGGCGCACCGGGCGCGGTCCGGGGCGGGGGAGCGGCGGTCGGTCGGGACCGGCTCAGAACGGCAGGCGCCGGCGGGCGCGGCGCCCCGCGGAACCGCTGCGGGAGACCGCGCGGGAGCTGCTGTGGAACGGCTTGCTCAGCCAGCGGCCCAGCGGCCCGGGGGCCTTGCCGCCGGCTCGGGCGCCCAGTCCCAGGGAGCGCTGCGTACCGCGCTCGGGGTGGCGGGAGAGGCGCGGCACCATAAAGGCCAGTACGGCCAGGACCACGCAGACGGCTATCACGCCGGCGACCATCATGGCGATTCCTCGTTCCGTGTCACGGCGGTCGTTCCTCCCATGTCGGCTCCTGTCGCCTGTTGTCGGATTCGCGACCGGCTCGGGCGTCCGTCGTCTGCCCCGGGTGGCGCCGCCCATCCCTCGCCGCCCCCGCGGGACCGCCGGTCCGTCCGCGCTGAACCGCGCCGGACCGGGCATACGGTTCGGGAAGGTTTTCGATTTCCGGCGGGGTCCGGACGGAGGGGGACCCGGTGGGAAGGGCGACGATGGACGGCACAGACGAGCGGATACGCGGCAGGGCGAGCGTGGCGGTGGGCGCACCGGAGGGCGGCGCGGCCGCGGCGACCGGCACGGAGGCTTCGGCCCCGGCCCTGTCCGGGAAGTCCGCCGAGGAACGCAAGCGGCGGTTGAGACGGCGCCTGGAGCGGCTGATCGGCATCGCCGCCACCGAGGGCAACGCCCTGGTCCGGCTCCGCAACGGCGACGAGATCTTCCCCGCGATGCTGGAGAGCATCCGGTCCGCCGAGCACACCGTCGACATGATGACGTTCGTGTACTGGCGCGGCGAGATCGCCCGCGAGTTCGCGCACGCGCTGGCGGACCGGGCCCGCGAGGGCGTCCGGGTGCGGCTGCTGCTGGACGGCTTCGGCAGCCGGCTCATCGAGAAGGACCTGCTGGGGCTGATGGACGAGGCCGGGGTGCAGGTCGCCTGGTTCCGCAAGCCGCTGTGGCTCTCCCCGCTGAAGCAGAACCACCGCTGCCACCGCAAGGTGCTGGTGGTGGACGAGACGGTCGCCTACACCGGGGGCGTGGGCATCGCCGAGGAGTGGTGCGGCGACGCCCGCGACGAGAAGGAGTGGCGCGACACCCACGTCCAGGTGCGCGGTCCGGCCGTGGACGGGATCGCCGCCGCGTTCGCGCAGAACTGGGCCGAGTGCTCCACCGTGCTCTTCGACGAGCGGGACCGCTTCGTCGAGCACGAGCCGCAGGGCGACGCGGTGGTGCAGGTGGTGCGCGGCTCGGCCAGCTTCGGCTGGCAGGACATGCAGACGCTGCTGCGGGTGGTGCTGGAGACGGCGCAGGAACGGGTGCGGCTGGCCACCGCCTACTTCGCCCCGGACCCGTACTTCATCGAGCTGATCTGCGCCACCGCGCGGCGCGGGGTGGAGGTGGAGCTCCTGCTGCCCGGCCCGTACACCGACCAGCGGGTGTGCCAGCTGGCCGGGCAGAGCCACTACGAGGAGCTGCTGGCGTCCGGGGTGCGGATCTGGCACTACCAGCCGACGATGATGCACGCCAAGATCGTCACGGTGGACGGGGTGGCCTCCCTGGTGGGCTCCACCAACCTCAACCGGCGCTCCATGGACCACGACGAGGAGGTGATGCTCGTCGTGGTGGACGAGGACTTCACCGCGCAGCTCGACCGCGACTTCGACGCCGACGTGCGCGACAGCGTCCGCATCACGGGCGTGCGCTGGCGGCGGCGCTCGCCGGCGCAGCGGCTCCGGGAGATGTCCGTCCTGCCCATCCGCCGCTTCCTGTGAGCGCCCCCGGCGCGGAACGCGCCGGGGGCGGGGACCGGCCGCCGGCCCCCGCCCCCGGTGCTTGCGGCTACGTGGCCTGCGGGGGCTTGCGCACCGACAGGTGCAGCTCCTTCAGCCGGGCCTCGCCGACCTCGCTGGGGGCGCCCATGAGCAGGTCCTGGGCGTTGCCGTTGAGCGGGAAGGCGATGGTCTCGCGGATGTTGGGCTCGTCGGCCAGCAGCATCACGATGCGGTCCACGCCCGGGGCGATGCCGCCGTGCGGCGGGGCGCCGAAGCGGAAGGCGCGGAGCATGCCGCCGAACTCCTGCTCGACCTCCTCGCGGCTGTAGCCGGCGATCTCGAAGGCCTTGTACATGATGTCCGGCTCGTGGTTCCGGATCGCGCCGGAGGACAGCTCGACACCGTTGCAGACGATGTCGTACTGCCAGGCCAGGACGTCCAGCGGGTCCTTGGTCTCCAGCGCCTCCAGGCCGCCCTGCGGCATGGAGAACGGGTTGTGGGAGAACTCGATCGCGCCGGTGTCCTCGTTCTTCTCGAACATCGGGAAGTCGACGATCCAGCAGAAGCGGAAGACGTTCTCCTCGAAGTGGCCGGTGCGGCGGCCGGCCTCGACGCGGACCGCGCCCATGATCCTGGAGACCTCGTCGAACTCGCCCGCGCCGAAGAAGACGGCGGTGCCGGGCCCGGCGTCCAGCCGCTCCAGCAGCGCGGCGGTGTCCTTCTCGGTGAGGAACTTGGCGATCGGGCCGGTGAGGGCGCCCTCGTCGCCGACGCGGATCCAGGCCAGGCCCTTGGCGCCCTGCAGGGCGGCGAACTCGCCCATCTGGTCGAAGAACTTGCGCGGCTGGTCGCCGGTGCCGGGCACGGCCAGGGCGCGGACGTGCTTGCCGGCGAACGCCTTGAAGCCGGAGCCGGCGAACACGTCGGAGACGTCGACCAGTTCCAGCGGGACGCGCAGGTCCGGCTTGTCGCTGCCGTACTTGAGCATCGCCTCGCGGAACGGGATCCGCGGGAAGGGCGAGGTGACGTGGCGGCCGCCGCCGAACTCCTCGAACAGCTCGGTCATCACCTTCTCGATGACGCCGAAGACGTCCTCCTGCTCGACGAAGCTCATCTCGACGTCGAGCTGGTAGAACTCGCCCGGCGAGCGGTCGGCGCGGGCGTCCTCGTCGCGGAAGCAGGGCGCGATCTGGAAGTAGCGGTCGAAGCCGGCGATCATCAGCAGCTGCTTGAACTGCTGCGGGGCCTGCGGCAGGGCGTAGAACTTCCCCGCGTGCAGCCGGGAGGGCACCAGGAAGTCGCGGGCGCCCTCGGGGGAGGTGGCCGACAGGATCGGGGTGGCCATCTCGTTGAAGCCGAGCGCGGTCATCTTCTGCCGGATGGCGGCGATCACGGCCGAGCGCAGCATGATGTTGCGGTGCATGCGCTCCTTGCGCAGGTCGAGGAAGCGGTACTCCAGGCGCCGCTCCTCGTTGACGCCGTCCTCGGTGTTGATGGTGAACGGCAGCGGGTCGGCACCGCCCAGCACCTCGACGCCGGAGACCTCGACCTCGATCTCGCCGGTGGGCAGCTCGGGGTTGACGTTCTCCTCGCCGCGGGCGACGACCCGGCCGTCGACCCGGACGACGGACTCCTTGGAGATCGAGCTCAGCGCCTCGTAGGGGGCGGTGTCCGGGCGGACGACGAGCTGGACGATCCCGTAGTGGTCCCGCAGATCGATGAAGAGGATGCCGCCCAGGTTCCGCCGATTGTGCAGCCAGCCGGAGAGGCGGACATCCGTGTCGATGTCCGCGGCACGGAGCTCGCCGCAGGTGTGGGACCGGTACCGATGCATCATGCGTCCAAGTCGTCAGGTTGTCGGGTCTCGTCGGGCCGCCTGTCGGCGCTCCGTCAACACGTCCGTCGGCGCGCCCGTCCGGGCGCCTGTCCGGGCCTGCGCCGGAGCCGCGCCGAGAGCCGCACCGGGGCGTCCGGGCCGCTCTCGGGGCGGGCACACGCGTCTCCACAGACTACCGCCCGGCCCCCTTCTGCTGGGTGCCCCACAGAATGTCCCCATACAGTGGAAAAGTGCACATCGAAGACATTCTGGCAGCCAACGGGGTCGGCCTGTGGAGCTGGGACAACACCGCGGGCCTGTGCACCCTGGACGCCATCGCGGCCCGGCTGCTGGGGCTGCCGCCCGAGGAGGCCACCCTCCCCGAGACCGCCCTGCGCACCCGCTACAACACGCTCGACTACGCCGAGCTGAGCAACGTCGCCGCCCTGGCCGTCACCGAGGGCACCGTGGCCGAGGCCCTGCTGCGGGTGGTGGACCGGGACGGCGGCGTCCTGCGGATCGTCCGCGTCCGGCTGGCCCTCGCCGAGCAGCCGCCCGAGCACCAGCCGGACCTGGCGAACTTCACGCTCCACGGCCTGATGGCCGAGGCGTCCTGGCCGGCCGGGGCGCCGTGGGAGCTCGCCGAGGTCCCCGCCGACGCCCCCCTGGAGGAGTACAGCGCCCCCCACCTCTCCCTCCCGGAGCGCCCGGGGGCTCCCCCCGCCGTGCTCTCCCCCTCGGGGCAGGCGCCGGTCGCCGACGACCGGCGCGGCTCCCGCGAGTCCTTCCTGCTGGACTTCGGCCGGACCCTGGCCGAGGCCCACACCACGCGGGAGGTGCTGCGGGTGCTCGGGGAGCTGTCGCCGCCCGGCCTGGCCCCCTCCTCCATGGTCGTGTACGGGGTGCGGGGCGACCGGCTGACGCCGATCGGCTTCTCCGGGGAGCACGAGCGCCACCGCACGCCCTTCGGCGAGATGACGCTGGAGAGCGAGTACCCCGGCAGCGTGGCGGCCCGCACCGGCCGGGCCGTCTACCTCTCCTCGTCCGACGAGTACCGCCGCCGCTTCCCCGCCGTGTGGCCCCTCGTCGAGAGCTACGGGCGCGGCGCCCGGGCGTACCTGCCGCTGATCGTGGCGGGACGGACCATCGGGACCTGGATGGTCGCCTTCCGGGGGCCGGTCGCCTTCGCCCCCGAGGAGCGGTACCTGCTGGTGACGGTGGCCAGGATGCTCGCGCAGGCGCTGTCGCGGGTGTACGTCCAGGAGGCCCGGCGGGAGCTGGCCGACAGCCTCCAGCGCGCCATGCGCCCCGCCCGCCGGACGGAGATCCCCGGGATGACGCTGGTCAGCCGGTACCTGCCGGTCGGCGGCGGGCTCCAGGTGGGCGGCGACTGGTACGACGTGATCCCGCTGCCGTCCGGCCGCACCGCGCTGGTCGTCGGCGACGTGCAGGGGCACGACGTGCGGGCGGCCGGGGTCATGACACGGCTGCGGATCGCGCTGCGCGCCTACGCCTCGGAGGGGCACCGGCCCGACGCGGTGCTCTCCCGGGCCAACCGCTTCCTGGACCGGCTGGACTCCGACGAGCTGTCCGGGTCCGGCGACGGCGAGGCCGCCCTCCTGGACGACCACCGGTTCGCCACCTGCCTGTACGTGGAGGCCGACCCCTCCACCGGGTCGATCCACATCGCGCGCGCCGGCCATCCCGACCCGGTGGTCCGGATGGCCGACGGGACGGTGCTGACCCTCGCCGCGACCGCCGGGCCGCCGCTGGGGGTGGAGCCGGAGTCGGACTACCCGATCACCCGCACCGCGCTGGGCCCGGGCGAGACGCTGCTGATGTGCACCGACGGGCTGATCGAGGCGGGCGGCCTGGACTACGACACCGGGTGGAAGCGGCTGCGGAAGGCCCTGGGCGAACGCTCCGACACCTCGCTGGAGGACCTCGCCGACGCCCTGATCCGCACCATGAACGGACCCCCCGCGCGCCGTGCGGCCGGCACCGGCGCCAGCGGCGGACCGCACGCCGGCGGGCGCGAGGACGACATCGCGCTGCTGCTCCTGGGCCGGGCCGCCCAGGGGCCGGCGCCCAGGCGGCCGCTGGCCCGGCGCCTGGTGCTGTCCCTGTCCCAGGCGGAGCAGGAGCGGGTCGCCGCGGCCCGCCACCAGTTGCGCGAGCTGCTGTACGACTGGGCGTCCGACGACCGCGTGGAAGGTGCCGTGCTGCTGCTGTCGGAGCTGCTGACGAACGCCCTGGTCCACACCGAGGGGGACGCCTCGCTGGTCGCCGAGCTGAGCGGGGAGCGCGGCGCGCGGCGGCTGCGCGTGGAGGTCGCCGACCCCAGCGACGAGCTGCCCCACCGCCGCGAACCCGGCGAGCTGGCCTCGCGCGGCCGGGGCCTGCTGCTCCTGGAGATGCTGGCGGACTCCTGGGGGGTGGCGCCGCGGGGCGAGGGGAAGAGCATCTGGTTCGAGCTCAAGGAGGGCTCGGCGCGGCCCGCGGGCGGCTGAGCCCGGACGGTGCGGGGGCGGTCGCGGTCCGGCCCGGGGGCTCCGGGCCGGACCGCGCGGGAGGGCCGGGGCCTACGCGCGGGTGGCCGGCACGCGCCCCAGCCGCCCCGCCTTGAAGTCCTCGAACGCCTGGACCAGTTCGGCGTGGCTGTTCATCACGAACGGGCCGTAGTGGGCCATCGGCTCGCGGATGGGCCGCCCGCCCAGCAGGACGACCTCCAGCTCGGGGGTGTGGGAGTCCTGCGCGTCGGCGGCGCGCAGCGTCAGCGAGCCCCCCCTGCCGTACACCGCCGCCTGGCCCAGCTCGACCGGACGGCGGTCGGGGCCGACCGTCCCGCGGCCGGCGAGCACGTAGGCGAGGGCGTTGAAGTCCTCGCGCCAGGGGAGGGTGAGTTCCGCCCCGGGGCTGACCGTCGCGTGGATCATGGTGATCGGGGTGTGGGTGACACCCGGCCCAAAGTGGCCCGCCAGGTCGCCGGCGATCAGCCTCAGCAGCGCGCCGCCGTCGGCGGAGGCGAGCAGCTTCACCCGGCCGCCGCCGATGTCCTGGTAGCGCGGGGGGCTCATCTTGTCCTTGGCCGGGAGGTTCACCCACAGCTGGAGCCCGTGGAAGAGGCCGCCGCTGACGACCAGCTCCTCCGGCGGTGCCTCGATGTGCAGCAGGCCGCTCCCGGCGGTCATCCACTGGGTGTCGCCGTCGTTGATGACGCCGCCCCCGCCGGCGGAGTCCTGGTGGACGAAGGAGCCGTCGATCAGGTAGGTGACGGTCTCGAAGCCGCGGTGCGGATGCCAGGGCGTGCCCTTCGGCTCTCCGGGCGCGTACTCCACCTCGCCCATCTGGTCCATCATGATGAACGGGTCGAGGTGGCGGTAGTCGATGCCCGCGAAGGCCCGGCGGACGGGGAAGCCCTCGCCCTCGAAGCCCTTGGGGGCGGTGCTCACCGTCAGGACGGGGCGGGGCGCGGTTCCGGCGGCCGGGGCGTCGACGCGCGGGAGCGCGAGCGGGTTCTCGGCGGTGATGGCGGGCAAGGGGACCTCCTCGGGAAACCGTGGCGGGTCCACAGTATTTCAATGTTCAACAAAAATCCAGGACAGCGCCCCCGATGGCCGGAAACCGCCCCCGCGGGGACCCCGCCCCCGGCGCGTACGGCCGGAGCGGGCGCCGGCCGTCAGCCGTACATGCGGCGCATCGCGAAGTCGACCATCTCCTCCACCGCCTTGGCGTCGAAGACGATCCGGTGGTCGCCCTCCATGTCCAGCACGAAGCCGTAGCCCGAGGGCAGCAGGTCGAGCACCTCGGCGCCGGTGATCACGAAGTACTTGGAGTCCTTGCCCGCGTACGCCCGCAGCTCCTTGAGCGTGGTGAACATCGGGATCACCGGCTGCTGGGTGTTGTGCAGCGCCAGGAAGCCCGGGGTGTCGCCGCGCGGGCAGTACACCTTCGAGGTGGCGAAGACCGCCTGGAAGTCCTCGGAGGTCATCGCTCCGGTGGTGAAGGCGCGCACGGCCTCGGCCAGGGACGGCGGCGACGGCTCCGGGTAGTGCTGCTGCTGGTGCCGGCCGTACCCGGGCGGCGGCTGCTGGGAGGCGTAGTGCTGCTGCCCCGCGTGCGCGCCGTGCCCCGGGTGGCCGGTGTGGCCGGTGTGGCCGCCGTGACCGGCGTGCTGCCCCGCGTTTCCGGTCTGGTCGTAGCCGTACATGCGGCAAAGCCTACTGAGTCGGGGGCCGTTCGCGCCCCGCGGCCGGGGCACCGCGCGCCCCCGCCGGCTGCCCCGGGAGGGCGTGGGGACTCCGTCACAGTCGGGCGGATCGGGGTTGATTCTTATTACCGACGGGTAGCATGATGAGAGCTACTTTCCGGTACGCGTATGCGAGGACTCTCCTCCCTATCCACTACGGAGCCGTCGCCATGGGGCACTACAAGTCGAATCTCCGCGACATCGAGTTCAACCTCTTCGAGGTGCTCGGCCGCGACACGGTGTACGGCACCGGCCCGTTCGCGGAGATGGACGTCGAGACCGCCAAGAGCGTCCTGGCCGAGGTGGCCCGCCTCTCGGAGAACGAGCTGGCCGCCTCCTTCGAGGACGCCGACCGCAACCCGCCGGTGTTCGACCCGGAGACCAACACCGCGCCGGTCCCGGCCTCCTTCAAGAAGAGCTACCAGGCGTACATGGACGCCGAGTGGTGGCGGCTGGGCATCCCGGAGGCCATCGGCGGCACCAACGCCCCGCGCTCCCTGCTGTGGGCCTTCGCCGAGACCATCCTGGGCTCCAACCCCGCCGTGTGGATGTACGCCTCCGGCCCCGCCTTCGCGGGCGTCCTCCACGAGGAGGGCACCGAGGAGCAGCAGAAGATCGCCCAGCTGATGGTGGACCGGCAGTGGGGCTCCACCATGGTGCTCACCGAGCCGGACGCGGGCTCCGACGTGGGCGCCGGCCGCACCAAGGCGATCAGGCAGGAGGACGGCTCCTGGCACATCGAGGGCGTCAAGCGCTTCATCACCTCGGGCGAGCACGACATGTCCGAGAACATCGTGCACTTCGTCCTCGCCCGCCCCGAGGGCCACGGCCCGGGCACCAAGGGCCTGTCCCTGTTCATCGTCCCCAAGTACGACTTCGACTGGTCCACCGGCGAGCTCGGCGAGCGCAACGGCGTCTACGCCACCAACGTCGAGCACAAGATGGGCCTGCGCGTCTCCAACACCTGCGAGATGACCTTCGGCGCCAACCGCCCCGCCAAGGGCTGGCTGCTGGGCGAGAAGCACGACGGCATCCGCCAGATGTTCAAGATCATCGAGTTCGCGCGGATGATGGTCGGCACGAAGGCCATCGCCACCCTGTCCACCGGCTACCTCAACGCGCTGGAGTACGCCAAGGAGCGCGTCCAGGGCGCCGACCTGGCCCAGTTCACGGACAAGACCGCCCCGCGCGTCACCATCACCCACCACCCCGACGTGCGCCGCTCCCTGATGACGCAGAAGGCGTACGCCGAGGGCATGCGCTCCCTGGTCCTGTACACCGCCGCCGTCCAGGACGAGGTCCAGGTCAAGGAGGCCTGCGGCGAGGACGCCTCCGCCGCCAAGCGCCTGAACGACCTGCTGCTGCCGATCGTCAAGGGCTACGGCTCGGAGAAGTCCTACGAGCAGCTCGCCCAGTCGCTGCAGACCTTCGGCGGCTCCGGCTACCTGCAGGAGTACCCGATCGAGCAGTACATCCGGGACGCCAAGATCGACACCCTCTACGAGGGCACCACGGCGATCCAGGGCCAGGACTACTTCTTCCGCAAGATCGTCCGCGACCAGGGCCAGGCGCTGACCGCCCTGTCGGAGGAGATCAAGAAGTTCCTGGCCGAGGCCGCCGGCGGCGAGGAGCTGGCCGCGGCCCGCGAGCAGCTCGCCAAGGCTGCGGCCGACCTGGAGGCCATCGTCGGCACCATGCTGACCGACCTGGCCGCCACCGAGAAGGACGTGAAGTCCATCTACAAGGTCGGCCTCAACACCACCCGCCTGCTGATGGCCTCCGGCGACGTCGTCGTCGGCTACCTGCTGCTGAAGGGCGCCGCCGTGGCCGCCGACAAGCTGCCGGGCGCCTCCGCCAAGGACAAGTCCTTCTACGCGGGCAAGATCGCCTCGGCGAAGTTCTTCGCGGCCAACGTCCTGCCGGGCGTCGCGGTGCAGCGGCAGATCGCCGAGGCCACCGACCTGTCCGTGATGGAGCTGGACGAGGCCGCGTTCTGACGGACCTCCGCCGGCGCCCCGGCCCCGGTCCCGTGAGCCGGGACCGGGGCCGGGGCACACCGCGAGGCAGGGCCCCGTTCCCAGGTCAGGGGGGAGCGGGGCCCCTCGCGTTCGTATGCTGGGCCCATGAGCACTCCCCGCCGCTTCGGCCGTGAGCACACCGACGACCTGGTGTCCTTCCTCCAGGCGTCCCCCACCCCCTACCACGCGGTCGCGAGCGCCGCGCAGCGGCTGGAGGAGGCGGGCTTCCGCCGGCTGTCCGAGGCCGACGCCTGGGAGGGCGGCAGCGGGGGCAGGTACGTGGTGCGCGGCGGCGCGATCATCGCCTGGTACGTGCCGGAGGGTGCCGGGCCGGCCACCCCCTTCCGGATCGTCGGGGCCCACACCGACTCCCCCAACCTGCGCGTCAAGCCCGTCCCCGACACCGGGGCGGCCGGCTGGCGGCAGATCGCCGTGGAGATCTACGGCGGCACCCTGCTCAACACCTGGCTCGACCGCGACCTGGGACTGGCCGGGCGGCTGGCGCTGCGCGACGGCTCCACCCGCCTGATCGGCGTCGACCGGCCGCTGCTGCGCGTCCCGCAGCTCGCCATCCACCTGGACCGGCAGGCCAACGACGGCCTGAAGCTGGACCGCCAGCGCCACATGACGCCCGTCTGGGGCCTGGGCGAGCCCCGCGAGGGGGACCTCGTGGGGTTCCTGGCGGAGGAGGCCGGGCTGGACGCCTCCGACATCGCCGGCTGGGACCTGATGGCCCACAGCGTGGAGCCGCCCGCCTACCTCGGCCGCGACCGCGAGCTGCTGGCCGGGCCGCGCATGGACAACCTGCTCTCCGTCCACGCGGGCACCGCCGCGCTGACCGCCGCGGCCGCGTACGACCGGGAGCGGGGCGGCGGGCTGCCGTACATCCCGGTGCTGGCCGCCTTCGACCACGAGGAGAACGGCAGCCAGTCCGACACCGGCGCCGAGGGCCCGCTGCTGGGCAACGTGCTGGAGCGCTCCGTCCTCACCCGCGGCGGCACCCACGAGGACCGCGCCCGCGCGTACGCCGGGACGGTCTGCCTCTCCTCGGACACCGGCCACGCCGTCCACCCCAACTACCCCGAGCGGCACGAGCCGGGCCACCACCCGATGCCCAACGGCGGGCCGATCCTCAAGGTCAACGTCAACCAGCGGTACGCCACCGACGGCGCCGGGCGCGCCGTCTTCGCGGCGGCCTGCGAGCGGGCCGGAGTGCCGTGGCAGTCGTTCGTCTCCCACAACGCGGTGCCCTGCGGGACGACGATCGGCCCCATCACCGCCGCGCGGCACGGCATCGCCACCGTGGACATCGGCGTGGCGATCCTGTCGATGCACTCCGCCCGCGAACTGTGCGGCGCCGACGACCCGTACCTGCTGGCCAACGTCCTGACCGCCTTCCTCGCCGGCTGAACGCCCCAACGCCGCGGCCCCCTGGGGAGCCGTCAGCGGCCCCGGGGCGCCCGGCCGTTCGGCCCGTGCCCGCGATTCCCCGCGGGTGCGGGCCGATTGCGGTGGAGGGCCGGGGGTAGGCGGGTGGTTGGACAAGCCCTCAACCAGCCGGACGGAGGCGGTTATTCATGGGCATGGCATTGACCATCGTGCTGATCGCGGTGGGGGCGATCCTGACCTTCGGGGTCAGCTGGGAGATCTCGGGGGTCAACCTCGACGTGATCGGCCTGATCCTCATGGCGGTCGGCTTCATCGGGCTGGCGTCGTACGTGAGCATCTTCAAGCGCCGCCGCGTGCAGCCCCCGAGCCCGGCGGCCCCCGTCGTCGAGGAGACCCACCGCCACGAGTGGCGCGGCTGACGGTGCGCGGCGGCGCAGGCCGCCGACCGCCGCCGGCCGCGTCCCCGGACTCCCCCGCGGCGCTCCCGGCCCGAACGGGCCCGCCCGGGGCGGTGGAAACGGTGCGGCCCGGTCCGGGCGGCAGGTCCCGGACCGGGCCGCGGCGCGTGCGCGGACGCACCCGCCCGCCGTCCTACGCCTGCTCGTCCATCCCCGCCAGGACCAGCGGCAGCCGGGAGGCGCCGCCGGGGACGACGCGCACCGGGACGCCCCAGTCCTGCTGGTGGACGTGGCAGGCCGGGTACTCGGTGGCCGGATCGTCGTCGCAGGAGGCGGCCATCGCCGAGACGTGCAGCACGCCCTCGGCCACGCCGCCGGCGAGCACCAGCTCCCGCTCCAGGTCCGTGCCCTGCCCGGCGCCGTCCGCCAGCAGCTCCGGCGGGGTGGCGCTGACCAGCAGCCGGGTGGAGGGTCCGTAGCGCTCGTCCAGCTTCTGGCCGGGCGGGGCCTGGAAGACGACGTCCAGCCGGAGCCTGCCCGGCGCCACCTCGGTGGCCTCGCGCCGCGTGCGGTGCGCGACCGCCTCGACGCGCACGGCCTCCTCCGGCAGCCGCAGCCGGGTCAGCCGGTGGCGGGCGGACTCCACCACCACGATGTCGTCGCCGACCAGGACGGCGTCGGACGGCTCGCGCAGGTCCGTGGCGAGGGTGGCGACCTCGTCGGCGGCCGGGTCGTAGCGGCGCAGGGCGTGGTTGTAGGTGTCGCACACCGCCACCGAACCGTCGGGCAACGCGGTGACGCCCAGCGGGTGCTGGAGCAGTGCCTGGTCCGCCGCCCCGTCGCGGTGGCCGAAGTCGAACAGGCCGGTGCCGACGGCCGTGCGCACGGCGAAGCCGCCGCCCTCTCCGTCGCCTCCGTCGCGTTCGACCCAGCGCAGGGACGAGGTCTCGGAGTCGGCCACCCACAGCCGCTCCCCGGCCGCCGCCAGCCCGGAGGGCTGCGCGAACCACGCCTCGCCGGCCGGGCCGTCGACCAGGCCCTCGTTGGTGGTGCCCGCCGCGACGGCCACCGTCCCCGCGGCCGGGTCGTAGGTCCACAGCTGGTGGACGCCGGCCATCGCGATCCAGAGGCGGTCCGCCCACCAGGCCACGTCCCACGGCGAGGAGAGGTCCACCTCGCGCGCCGGGCCGGAGGAGGGCGAGCCCTGCCACCACTGGCGGCCGGTCCCGGCGAGGGTGGTGACCTCACCGGTGGCCGGGTCCCAGGCCCGCAGCGCGTGGTTGACGGTGTCGGCCACGGCCACCCGCCCGTCGGGCAGCAGCGCCAGGCCCTGCGGCTCGCTGAACCGCGCCCCGGTGGCGGGGCCGTCCGCGAACCCGCGCTCGCCGTCGCCGATGCGCCGCACGACGGTCTCCCCGTCCGCCTCCAGCTCCACCAGCTGGTGCCGGGTGGTGTCGCTGACCAGCAGGCCGCCGGAGGGCAGCACGAGCGCCTTGCCGGGGAAGCGCAGGTCGGTCGGCTCCGGCTCCGGCGGCACGTAGGGGCCGTCGCCGCGCCGCAGGGTGCCCTTGGCGGCGTGCTCGGCCTCCAGCTCCTCCACCAGCCTTCCGATGGCGTGGACGTGGCCCTCGCCCGCGTGCTGGGCCACCACGTAGCCCTCGGGGTCGATGACGACGAGCGTGGGCCAGGCGCGGACCGCGTACTGCTTCCAGGTCGCCAGCTCGGGGTCGTCCAGGACGGGGTGGTGCACCCCGTACCGCTCGACGGCGTCGACGACGGCCCGGTGCTCGGCCTCGTGGACGAACTTCGGCGAGTGGACGCCGATCACCACCACAGTGTCGCGGTGCTTCTCCTCCAGCTCGCGCAGCTCGTCCAGGACGTGCAGGCAGTTGATGCAGCAGAAGGTCCAGAAGTCCAGGATGGTGATGCGTCCCCGCAGCTCGGCGAGGCTCAGCTCCTTGCCGCCGGTGTTGAGCCAGCCCCCCTTGCCCACCAGTTCGGGGGCGCGTACGCGGGCGCGTCGGGGGGCCGGGGAGTCCGGGGCAGGGGGTGGCGGAACGTTCATGCCCTCCAGTGTGTCAAGGCCGCGGACGATCTTCCGCGCGGACCTCCCCGCGGGCCGCCCGGAGGGCGTCCAGCGACCAGCGGCCGGGGCCGAGAGCGGCGATCAGCAGGAAGGACCAGCAGAACATCGCGGCGGGCTCGCCGCCGTTCTCCAGGGGGAAGAGGCCCGCGGGCTGGTGGACGACGAAGTAGGCGTAGGCCATCGACCCCGAGCAGAGGACGGCGGCGATCCGGGTGCCGAGCCCGACCGCCACGAGCACGCCGCCGGCGAGCTGGATGGCGGCCGCCCACCAGCCCGGCCACTGGCCGACCTCCGGGACGCGGCCGCCGTGCGGGCCGCCGAGCACGCCGAACAGGGTGGCGGCTCCGTGGCAGGCGAAGAGCAGCCCGACGACGGCGCGGAAGAGCGCCGCGACGTGCTCCCCCGCCTCCTCCAGCAGACGGGCGGAGGGCGCGGGGCGGGCGGGGGAGGCGGGGGCCGTGCCGGTGTTCTCTCGCATGGTGCGCTCCTGGGGGGTGGGGGTCCGCGAGCTTCCGGGCATGCGACGACGCGCGGGGCGCGTTGGTCTAGACCTGACGCACCGTAGCGGCACACCGACCAGTCGTCTAGACCATTCGCGCGTCCGTTCCCGGCGTCCGCCCGGCCGGCCCGCCGACGGCCCCCCGGCGGCTACGGCTCCCCGGCCAGCTGCGGGAGCGCGACCCGCGCCACGACCGGGAGGTGGTCGCTGCCGGTGGCGGGCAGGGTGCGCAGGCGGACGACCGTCGCGCCGCGGGCGAGGACGTGGTCGATCCGGGCGGCGGGGAAGGACGCCGGCCAGCTGAAGGAGAAGCCGTCCGCGGCACCCGCGTCCGGCGCGCCGAGGCGGTCCAGGACGGGGGCGAGGCCGCGGTCGTCCAGGGTGCCGTTGAGGTCGCCGAGCACGAGCACCCGGGGCAGGGCCTCCGCCCGCAGGGCGGCGCCCAGCAGGCGGGCGCTCCCGTCCCGCCGCTCCGTGTCGAAGCCGGTCGCGCGGAGGCGGACCGAGGGCAGGTGGACGACGTGGACGGCGATGTCCCCGTGCGGGGTGCGGGCGGTGGCGCGCAGACCCCGGCTCCACCCGGGACCGACGCCCTCGGGCCGGATGTCCAGCGGGCGGACGTCCGTCAGCGGATACCGCGACCACAGACCGACGGTGCCCACGACCGCCCGGTGGGGGAGGCTCGGGGACAGTTCCGCCTCGTAGGCCGGGCGGGCGCCGGGCACCACCTCCTCCAGCGCGACCAGATCGGCCCCGGCCCCGGCCAGGGCGCGGGCGGCGGCGCGCGGGTCGGGGTTGACGTCGCTAACGTTGTGCTGGACGACCGTGAGGACGGCCGCCCCGGGCGCCGGCTCCGGACCGCCGGGCAGCAGGACGCCGTGGAAGAGGCCCAGCCAGGCGGCCGACGGCAGCAGCAGCGCCACCCGTGCGAGGACCGAGCGGCGCAGCAGCGCCACGGCCGACAGGACGAGGACGGCCGGGCCCGTCCACGGCAGGAAGGTCTCCAGCAGGCTGCCGAGGCCCAGGGCGCCGGGGACGAGGGAGTGCAGCGCCGGCAGGGCGGCGGCCACCACGGCGAGCGCGGCGGTGGTCCGCCCGCGCGTCCGGGCGGTCCGTCCGCCGGCCTCCTCGTCCCCCCGCCGCCGCAGGGCCGCGAGGGCCCGCCCCACCCGTGTCACGTGCTTCCTCTCCCCCACTCCGCCCCGCGGCGGTTCAGACGTTCCTGGGGTCGAACGGATCGTGCTCACTGATCAGCTTGTCGATCCGGGCCTTGTCCACCCGGCTGGTCACCTCCTGCAGTTCCTGCCGGTCCCGCACGCACTTGGCCAGTGTGAAGGCCGAGGAGACCAGGAAGAGGACGCCCAGCGCCAGGAACCCCCGCTCCCACGCGCCCACCGGCAGGTAGGCGACGCCGAGGGCCACGGCGAGCAGGGAGAGCCCGAACGAGAGGACCGCCTGCACGAAGAACGCGGCCGTCACGGGCCGCTGCACCGGTGGTGTGGTCATGCCCACAGCGTGGCGCGGGCCACGGGGGCGTGCATGAGTACGGCTACCCGAGTACCGCGGCGGCGGACGCGGACGCCGCCCGGGGCCGGTCCGGCCCCGGCCGGGGTCAGCGCAGCACGCGGTCCCGCAGGACGGGGAAGTCCGCGCGGACCTTCTCCACGTACGCCGGGTCCAGCTCGGCGGTGACGACCCGCTCCCCGGCGTCCTCCGCCTCGGCCAGCGTCTCGCCCCACGGGTCGACGATCACGCTGCGGCCCGCCTGGGGGACGTCCGCGTGGGTCCCGGCGGTGCCGCAGGCCAGGACGTACGCCTGGTTCTCCACCGCGCGGGCGCGGGCCAGCAGGCTCCAGTGGGCGGCGCGGCGCGCGGGCCAGCCCGCGCAGACCACCAGCGTCCGGGCCCCGGCGTCGGTCAGGGCCCGGAACAGCTCCGGGAAGCGCAGGTCGTAGCAGGTCGCCAGCCCCAGGGTGGTGTCGGGCAGCGGGACGGTGACCGGCTCGTCGCCCGCGGACATCAAGGTGGCCTCGCCGCGGTCGAAGCCGAAGCGGTGGATCTTGCGGTACGTGCGGACCAGCTCCCCGCCGGGGGAGAAGACCAGGGCGGTGTTGTAGAGGGCGTCGGCGCCGCCCTCCCCCTCGCCGGGGGCCCGCTCGACCACGGACCCGGCGTGCAGCCACACGCGCGCCTCGCGCGCCGCCTCCGACATGGCCCGCGCGGTGGGGCCGTCGAGCGGCTCGGCCCCGGCGGCGAAGGCGTCGAAGGAGAAGGCCCCGACCGTCCACAGCTCGGGCAGGACGACCAGGTCGGACCCGGACTGCTCCCGCACCAGCGCGGCCGCCCGCGCACGCCGGGACTCGGCTGGTTCGTCCGGATCCACGCCGATCTGGAGGAGTGAGGCGCGCACCGTACCACCGCCCGTCAGGTCGTAGGGGTCAAAGCCCGTGGGCGGGCAGCCTACGATCGTCACCCGAAAGGTCTGTCAGGCTGCCCGCCCGCAGCGTAACTTGAGAGCACCCAGTCCGCGAGCCCACGCATTCTCCGCACGTACCGAGGGGTCCCGTTGACCGACCACCCGAGCCTTCAGCCCTACGCCGACGCCTGGGCCCACTCCGTCGAGGCGATATCCGAGCTGGTCTCCCCGCTCGTCGAGGGCGAGTGGAACCGCGCGACCGAGTGCCCGGGATGGTCCGTCCGCGACGTCGTCTCGCACGTCATCGGATCGGAGTGCGAGATGCTGGGCGACCCCCGGCCGATCCACTCCCTGCCGCGCGACCTGTTCCACGTCAAGGACGACCTCAGCCGCCGCATCGAGGTGCACGTGGACGTGCGCCGCTGCCACACCGCGCCGGAGATGACCAGCGAACTGGAGTACACGATCATCCGGCGGTCGCGCCAGCTGCGGAACGAGAAGCGCGACCCGTCGGCGAAGGTCGCGACCCCGCTGGGCGTGGAGATGACGCTGGAGCGGGCGCTGCGGCTGCGGGCGTTCGACGTGTGGGTGCACGAGCAGGACCTGCGGCGCGCCCTGGGCAGGCCCGGCAATCTGGACTCCCCCGGCGCGCACGTCGCCCGGGACGTGCTGCTGGAGGGGCTGCCGAAGGTCGTCGCCAAGGACGCGGGCGCTCCCCCGAACACGGCGGTCGTCTTCGACGTGAGCGGACCGGTGGAGTTCATGCGGACCGTCCGCGTGGACGGCGAGGGCCGGGGCACGGTGGACGGCAGCGTCTCCCTGGGCCCGGCGGTCACCGTGGCGACCGACTGGGAGACGTACCTGCGGCTGGCCTGCGGGCGGGTGCGGCCCGCGGCCGTGCGCGACAGCCTCAAGATCGAGGGCGACCGGGAGCTCGCGGACGCGATCCTCGCCCACTTCTCCGTCACGCCCTGACCCCGCCGCCGGGCCGGGGCGCCCGGCCCCGCGGCGGGCTCAGGCCGGGACGTGCACCGCCTCGACGCGGCTGGCCACCACCCGCTCGCGCTCGCGGCGCTGCGCCCGGCCGCGCAGCCGCAGGATCTGCACGGTGCCCAGCGCCTGGAGGACGAAGACGGACGCGAACGCGATCCGGTAGTCGCCGCCGGTCGCGTCCAGCAGGACGCCCACCGCCAGCAGGGTGGTCATCGACGCGGTGAAGCCGCCGATGTTGACGATCCCCGAGGCCGTGCCCTGCCGCTCGGGCGGGTTGGCGGGGCGGGCGAAGTCGAAGCCGATCATCGAGCCCGGACCGCAGGCGCCGAGCACCAGGCCCAGCACCACCAGCACCCACGACGGCGCCTGCCCCGGCCACAGCAGCACCATCGCCCAGGCGGCCGCGGTGGCCAGCACCGTGCCCAGCGCCAGCGGTGCCCGGGCGCCCCCGTGCCGGGCGATGACCTGGCCGTAGACCAGCCCGATCACCATGTTGGAGAGCACCACCAAGGTCAGCAGGTTGCCCGCCTCGGCCCGGCTGCGGCCCTGCGCCTCCACGAGGAACGGCAGCCCCCACAGCAGCAGGAAGACCATCCCGGGGAACTGCGTGGTGAAGTGCACCCACATCCCCAGCCGGGTGCCCGGCTCCCGCCAGGCGGCGGCGAGCTGCCGGCGCACGTAGCCGTGTTCGTGGACCGGCTCCGGCGCACGCGCCGGCTCGGGGGCGGCGCCCTCGGGCTGGTCCTTCAGGAAGAGCAGGACGAGCACCAGCACCACCACGCCCAGCGCGGCGCTGCCCGCGAAGGTCGGCGTCCAGCCCGCCCCGGCCAGCACCCGGGCCAGCACCAGCGTCGTCAGCAGGTTGCCCGCCATCCCGAACAACGCCGCCACCTGGGCGATCAGCGGTCCGCGGCGGGCCGGGAACCAGCGCGAGCCCAGCCGCAGCACGCTGATGAACGTCATCGCGTCGCCGCAGCCCAGCAGCGCACGGGCGGCCAGCGCCATGGCGTACGAGCCGGAGAGCGCGAACGCGAACTGGCCGGTGGTGAAGAGCACGATGCCCAGGAGGAGGACCTTCCTGGTCCCCCAGCGGTCCACCAGCAGGCCGACGGGTATCTGCATCCCGGCGTAGACCAGCAGTTGGAGGATGGAGAAGGTCGACAGGGCGGAGGCGTTGATGTCGAAGCGCTCGGCCGCGTCGATGCCCGCCACGCCCAGGCTGGTGCGGTAGGTGATGGCGGTGAAGTAGACGGTGACGCCGATGCCCCAGACGAAGGCGGCCCGCAGGCCGCCCAGGTGCGCTTCGGAGCCCGGCGCCCCGGGAAGTGCCGCGCCCTTCACCGGACCTCACCGCGCAGCAGGTGCCGCACCGAGCCGACGTGGCCGCGGATCGCCCCGGCGGCGGCCTCGACGTCGCCGGCGCGCAGGGTCCGCAGGATCTCGGTGTGCTCGGTGATGTTCTTGGCCACCCGGTCGGGGTGGGAGTGCATCACGGCGACGCCCATGCGGAGCTGGCGGTCGCGGAGCTGGTCGTAGAGCCGCTCGACGATCTGGTTGCCGGCCGCCTTGACGATGGTGGCGTGGAAGCAGCGGTCGGTGGCGGCCATCGCCGCCAGGTCGCCGGTCTCGGCCTGCCGGCGCTGCTGCTCCAGGAGCTCGGCCAGCCTCTCCAGCAGCGCCGCCGGGGCGGGCATGACCTTGCGGACGGCGTGCTCCTCGACCAGCAGCCTCGTCTCCACCACGTCGCCGATCTCCTGCACGGAGACGGGCAGGACGAGCGCGCCCTTCTTCGGGTAGAGCCGGAGCAGGCCCTCGGCCTCCAGCCGCAGCAGGGCCTCGCGCACGGGGGTGCGCGAGACGCCGACGGCCTCGGCCAGTCCCCCCTCGGTGAGCAGCGTCCCGCCCTCGTAGTGGCGTTCCAGCACGCCCTGCTTGACGTGCGTGTAGACGCGCTCGGCGGCCGGCGGCCGCACGGCGGGGGGCGGGACCACGGGCGCGGCGACGGCCGCGGGAGACGGTACGGAAGGCATGGACACACCATAGATACAACAGGTATGCGTTCTCACGCCGTGTCCGCGATGCGGACCCCGGGCCCTGGACGACGCCCGGGGGAAGAGGTCGGCCGAGCCGGACGTCCGGGTCCGGCACTCCCCGGTCCGAGGGGCGCCGGAACGGAGGGGGCCCGGCGCACGGTGCGTGCGCCGGGCCCCTCACGGAGCACGCCGGGCGTCAGGCCCAGGTGATCAGCCGCTTGGGGTGCTCCAGGACGGCCGCGACGTCGGCCAGCACCTTCGAGCCCAGCTCGCCGTCGACCAGGCGGTGGTCGAAGGAGAGGGCCAGGGTGGTGACCTGGCGCGGCTTGACCTTGCCCTTGTGGACCCAGGGCTGGAGCTTGACCTGGCCGAAGGCGAGGATCGCCGACTCCCCGGGGTTGAGGATCGGGGTGCCGGTGTCGACGCCGAAGACGCCCACGTTGGTGATGGTGACCGTGCCGCCGGCCATGTCCGCCGGGGAGGTCTTCCCCTCGCGGGCGGTGGCGACCAGCTCGCCCAGCGCCTTCGCCAGCTCCGGCAGGGTCTTGGCGTGCGCGTCCTTGATGTTCGGCACGATCAGACCGCGCGGGGTGGCCGCGGCGATGCCCAGGTTGACGTACTCCTTGTGGACGATCTCCTGGTTGGCCTCGTCCCAGGCGGCGTTGATCTCCGGGTTGCGCCGGATCGCCACCAGGAACGCCTTGGCCACCAGCAGCAGCGGGTTGACCCGCAGACCCGCCATGTCCGGGTCCTGCTTGAGCTCCTGCACCAGCTTCATGGTGCGGGTGACGTCCACGGTGACGAACTCGGTGACGTGCGGCGCGGTGAAGGCGCTGGAGACCATCGCCTGGGCCGTCGCCTTGCGCACGCCCTTGATCGGCACCCTGCGCTCGCGCTCGCCGGCCGACCGGACCGCCGGTGCCGCGGCCTGCTCGGGGGCGGGGGCCGGCGCGGTCCGCGGCGCGGCGGCCGGCGCCGGGGCGGCGGTACGGGCCGCCGCGGCGGCGTGGACGTCCTCGCGGGTGACGACCCCGCCCTCGCCGGTGGGAACGACCGTGTCCAGGTCCACGCCCAGGTCCTTGGCGAGCTTGCGCACCGGCGGCTTGGCCAGCGGACGGGACGGGGAGGGCTCGTCGGCCACCGGCACCGCGGGCGCCTCGGCGACGGCCGTGGCGGTCCCGTTCAGCTCCGCCTGGACCGCCGACTGCGCGGCCTGCGCCTGCCCGCCGGCGGGCTGCTTGCGCGGCCTGCGCCGGGTCGACGAGGTGCCCACGCCGTAGCCGACCAGCACCGGCTGGCGCTTGCCGCCCTCCTCCTTCTCCGGCTCCGCCTCCGGCTCGGCCGGAGCGGCCGCGGGCGCGGGCGCGGCGGCCGGCTCCAGCGGCCCGGCCGACGGGTCGGTGTCCACCGTGATGATCGGGGTGCCGACGTCCACGGTGGTGCCCTCGTCGAAGCGCAGCTCGTGCACCACACCGGTGTACGGGATCGGCAGCTCGACGGCCGCCTTGGCCGTCTCGACCTCGCACACCACCTGGCCGTCGGTGACCTCGTCACCGGGCTTGACGTGCCAGGAGAGGATCTCGGCCTCGGTCAGGCCCTCGCCCACGTCGGGCATCTTGAACTCGCGGATGCGCTGGGCACCTGCCCCGGCGGCAGCCGTATCAGTCATCGTCACGACTCTCCTCAGCCCCAACTCTCAGTACGCGAGCGCGCGGTCGACGGCCTCGAGCACCCGGTCCAGGTTGGGCAGGTACTCGTCCTCCAGGCGGGCCGGCGGGTACGGCGCGTGGAAACCGCCGACCCGCAGCACCGGTGCCTCCAGGTGGTAGAAGCACCGCTCGGTGATCCGGGCGGCGATCTCCGATCCGGAACCGAGGAAGACCGGCGCCTCGTGCACCACCACCAGGCGGCGGGTCCTCTCCACCGACGCCTGGACGGTGTCGAAGTCGATCGGGGAGATCGACCGCAGGTCGACGACCTCCAGCGACTTGCCCTCCTCCTCGGCGGCCGCCGCGGCCTCCAGGCAGGTCTTGACCATCGGGCCGTAGGCGACCAGCGTCAGATCGGTGCCCTGGCGGGCGACGACCGCCTTGTGCAGCGGCCCGGGGATGGCCTCGGTGTCGACCTCGCCCTTGTCCCAGTAGCGGCGCTTGGGCTCGAAGAAGATCACCGGGTCGTCGGAGGCGATGGCCTGCTGGAGCATCCAGTAGGCGTCCGAGGAGTTGGACGGCGAGACGCACTTCAGGCCCGCCACGTGCGCGAACAGCGCCTCGGGGGACTCGCTGTGGTGCTCCACCGCGCCGATGCCGCCGCCGTAGGGGATGCGGATGACGACCGGCAGCTTGACCTTGCCCAGCGCGCGGGCGTGCATCTTGGCCAGCTGGGTGACGATCTGGTCGTAGGCGGGGAAGACGAAGCCGTCGAACTGGATCTCCGCCACCGGCCGGTAGCCGCGCAGGGCCAGGCCGATCGCGGTGCCGATGATGCCGGACTCGGCCAGCGGGGTGTCGATGACCCGGTCCTCGCCGAAGTCCTTCTGCAGTCCGTCGGTGATGCGGAAGACGCCGCCGAGCTTGCCGACGTCCTCACCCATGATCAGGACCTTGGGGTCGTTCTCCAGGGCCGTCCGCAGCGACTCGTTGAGCGCCTTGGCCATGGGCACGGTGTTCTTGGCGGTCTTGGTGGCGGCCATCTCAGCGGCCCTCCTCGTCGGCGAAGGACGCCAGGTACTCGGCGAACTGGGCGCGCTCCTCGTCCACCAGCGCGTGCCCGTCGGCGTAGACGTTCTCGAAGATGGCCATGGTGTCCGGATCGGGCATGGTCCGGATGGCCTCGCGGACCCGCTGGGCCAGCGCGTCGCTCTCGGCGTCGAGCCCGGAGAGCCAGTCGGCGTCGATCAGGCCCTCCTTCTCCAGGTAGGTGCGCAGGCGCAGGATCGGGTCCTTGGCCTCCCACTCCTCCCGCTCGGCGTCCTTGCGGTAGCGGGTGGGGTCGTCGGAGGTGGTGTGGGCGCCCATCCGGTAGGTGAACGCCTCGACCAGCATCGGGCCCTGACCGGAGCGGGCGTGCTCCAGGGCGGCCCGGGTGACGGCGAGGACGGCCAGCACGTCGTTGCCGTCCACCCGGACGCCGGGGAAGCCGAAGCCCGCGGCGCGCTGGTAGATCGGCACCCGCGACTGGCGCTCGGTGGGCTCGGAGATCGCCCACTGGTTGTTCTGGCAGAAGAACACGACCGGCGCGTTGTAGACCGCGGAGAAGGTGAACGCCTCGGCCACGTCGCCCTGGCTGGACGCGCCGTCGCCGAAGTAGGCGATCACCGCGCTGTCCGCGCCGTCCTTGGCGACGCCCATCGCGTAGCCCGTGGCGTGCAGCGCCTGGGAGCCGATCACGATGGTGTAGAGGTGGAAGTTGTTGCCGTTCGGGTCCCAGCCGCCGTTGTTCACGCCGCGGAACATGCCCAGCAGGTTGGTCGGGTCCACCCCGCGGCACCAGGCCACACCGTGCTCGCGGTAGGTCGGGAAGACGTAGTCGTCGTCCCGCAGGGCCCGGCCGGAGCCGATCTGGGCGGCCTCCTGGCCCAGCAGCGAGGCCCACAGGCCCAGCTCGCCCTGGCGCTGGAGGGCGGTGGCCTCGGCGTCGAAGCGGCGGGTGAGGACCATGTCCCGGTACAGCCCGCGCAGCTCGTCGGCGCTCAGGTCCAGGGAGTAGTCCGGGTGCTCGACCCGCTCGCCCTCGGGCGTCAGCAGCTGTACGAGCTCGGGGCGCCCGGACGCCGTCCGCGCGCGCTTCCCGGTCCCGCCCGTCCGGGTCCCGCCCGCCCTGGCGCCGCCCGCCTTGGCGCCGCCCGTCGTGGTGCGCTTTCCGCTGCTGCGCGGCTTGCTGCGCGCGGCAGTGCTCTCCACGGTCACGTGTGCTCCTCCGTCTGTCCGGCCCCCGGGGTCGCCGGGGAGCCTGGGGTTTCCCCACCGGTGTGGGGAGAGGCTCGCCCGATTCCGTACGGCCCACGGGGTTGGGTGCGGCGCGGACGGAACCGAGCGGTGACAGGTGTCCCGTTCGACGGCCCGCTGTCAGCACGTTACCCAGTACCTCCGCGTGTGCGCGAAGGGTCCCTGACCTGCAATTTTGCTTGGATTTCCAAGTAAATCGCAAAAGCCTGGAACGTCACTGGTCACAGCCTTGCAAGCGCCTGGGACAACCGCACGTTATCCCGCTGCCGGAGTGACGGGAAGAGCCGTGGTGGAGCGGGGCGCAATGGTGAGCGGATCGGTATGCGGGACGGGCACGGAGGGTGAGGGGGCGCTCCCCCGCCGACCGCGGGCACGCGCACCGGACGGAACCCGCGCCGCCTTCCGCACCTCAGGCGCAGAAGGCGTCACGCACCTCGTCGTAGCGCTCGGTCCACCACACCACCAGGGCCGCGGCCGCCGGGAACTGCGGATCGGTGCGGCGGTCGCGCAGCTGGTAGCGCCAGCGCAGCATCCAGAAGTCGTTGAGCCGCTCCCACCACACCCGGTGCGCGGCCGCCGCCATCTCGTCCGCGCCGGCCCCGGTCGTCGCCCGGTAGGCGCGGGCGTAGGCCCGGATCTTGGCCAGGTCCAGGGTGCCGCCGGGCTGGAGGAAGAAGATCGCGGCGGCCCGTACGGCCTCCTCGGCGCGCGGCTGGACGGCGAGCCGGTCCCAGTCCACGATCGCGACGGGCTCCCAGGGCTCCCGGTCGCGGTAGAGCAGGTTCAGGGGGTGGAAGTCGCCGTGCACCCACCCGGCGACCGGTTCGGCCCCGGCGGGCGGACGGCGGTGGGCGTGGTGGCGCAGCAGGACGCGGCGCTCCCGCAGCCGGTGCTCGGCCAGCTCGTCGAAGCAGTCGCGCCGCCGGCGGGCGCGGATGCGGACGAGCAGGTCGTCGATGAGGGCGAACGTCGCCTCGGGGTCGGCGCTGGCGTGCCGTCCGGCGCCCTCGGCCTCGGGCACCGGCACCGCCTCCTCCAGCCGTATGTGGACCAGGCCGAGCAGGGCGCCCAGCCGGCGGGACTGCGCCGGGGAGAGCTCGCCGCCGTCGCGGTGCCGCCCGTCCACCCACGGGTGCAGGGCGTAGCAGCGGCCCTCCAGCACGGCGACGGTGCGACCCGCGGCGTCCTGGAGGGGCGGGACGACCGGGACGCCGAGGGTGCCCAGGCGGGCAGTGACACGGTGCTGGTGCTCGATCCGGCCCGGCGCGGCCGGATCGCCGTCGAGGTGGTGCTTGAGGAAGAACCTGCCCCGGGTGGTGGAGAGCCGGTAGCCCCGGTTCAGCAGGCCCTGGGTCACCGGCTCGCACGAGACGGGCTCCCCGGCGCCGAAGCGGCGCACCAGCGCGGTGAGGGTTCTGCCGGGCAGGGTTCTGCCGATGAGCTGGGAGGACTGCACGCCGGGAATCGTAGGTGACCGTCAGCGACGGGCCGCTCGCGTTCGGCAGCCGGGGGCCGGAGATGGTATGGGGGTCCGGACGGGGCGCCGGAGCGCCGGGCGCGGAAGCGGGTGCGGGGCGCGTGGGGAGGCGTGTGCCGACCCGGCGCGGACGCGGGGGAGGACGGCGGCGGGCCCCGGAGCGCGCGGGGCGCTCCGGGGCCCGCGGAGGGTCCGGATGTCCGGATGCCTCTAGGGAGCGGCGGCGCCGGTGCTGCCGGGTGCGCCCTCGGTGGTGGAGCCGGCGCCGCCGGGGGCGCCCTCGGTGGTGGAGCCGGTGCCGCCGGGGGCGCCCTCGGTCGTGGTGCCGGTGCTGGTGTCGCCGTTCCCGCCGTCGGTGGTGCCCTGGTCGGCGCTGCCGTCGGTGGCGCCCTCGTTCGCGCCGCCCTCGGCCGTGCCGCCGTCGGTGGCGCCCTCGTCCGCGCCGCCGTCCTGGCCGCCGGTGGTGGGGGCGCTGGGCTCGCCCGTGGCCGAGGGCTCCGAGGTGGTCTGCGGGTCGCTGGGCTCCCAGCCGCCGACGCTGCCGCCGTTCTGCCAGCCGCCGGTGCCGCCGGGGTCGAAGGTCTTCTCCTCCGTCGGCGCCTCGGTGGGCTCCTCCTCGGTCGGCTCCGGGGAGGAGTCCTGCTCCGTCGGCGTGCTGGTGGTCTTCGCCGGGGCCTTCGGCCCCTTCTCGCCCCCGGAGTTCTGGATCGCGAAGATGACGCCCGCGGCCACGGCCAGCACCGCGAAGAAGGCGATCAGCGCGTACCTCATCCCGCTGCCGCCCCTGCCGTCACCGCCGTGGCCCGCGTCGTGGGCACCGCCGGGGGAGCCCATCAGCAGCGGCGGCCCGACGCGGGTGCCGTCCTCCGGGAGACCGGTGAAGGCCCTCGTGGCCCCGGGGGGAGTGTCACCGCCCTGCAGGTACGCGCCGGGCGTGCCCATGGCCGGGGTGGCACCGGTGGAGACCACCGCGCCGGTGTTCCACAGCCCGCCGGTGTGGCTGCCCTGCTCCTGGAGCATCCGCAGCGCGTACTGGACCAGGCCGCGCATCTCCTCGGCGGTCTGGAAGCGGTCGTCCGGGTCCTTGGCGAGCGAGCGCATCACCAGGCCGTCCAGTTCCGGCGGCACCGCGTCGGAGACCTCCGACGGCGGCACCGGGTCGTCCTGGACGTGCTGGTAGACCACCGAGAGCGGGGTCTCGCCGGTGAACGGCGGGCGCAGCGCCAGGAGTTCGTAGAGCATGCAGCCCGTGGCGTACAGGTCGGAGCGGGCGTCCACCGTCTTGCCCAGCGCCTGCTCCGGGGAGAGGTACTGCGGGGTGCCCATGACCATGCCCGTCTGGGTCATGGTGGTGGACGCGCCGTGCAGCGCGCGGGCGATGCCGAAGTCCATCACCTTCACGGCGCCGGTGGTCGTGATGATGACGTTGGCGGGCTTGATGTCCCGGTGGACGATGCCGTGCTGGTGGCTGTAGGCCAGCGCCTCCAGCACCCCGGAGATGATGATCAGTGCCTGGTCGGGCGGCGGCGCCTCGGCGTTGAGGAGCAGGTCGCGGATGGTGCGCCCCTCGACCAGCTCCATGACGATGTACGGCACGGTGTTGCCGCCGACCACGTCCTCGCCCGAGTCGTAGACGGCCACCACCGCATGGTGGTTGAGCCCGGCGACGGACTGCGCCTCGCGGGTGAAGCGCGCCTTGGAGACCGGGTCCTCGGCGAGGTCGGCGCGCAGCAGCTTGACGGCGACGGTGCGGCCCAGGCGCACGTCCTCGGCGGCGAACACCTCGGCCATGCCGCCCCGTCCGAGACGGCGCGTCAGGCGGTAGCGGCCGTCGCCCACCACGCCGCCACCGGCCCAGAACTCGGGCGAATCGGACACCCCACCAGCTGTCTCGTCGGGCTCCGAAGGCCCTCCGGCGGCTTGTGTCTGTGCCATCAGTCCTCGCCGTAGTTCAGGTCCGCGGGGCACGCGGGACACGTATGCACTGCTCCTCGGTGCACGCTAACAGGGTCCGGGGGCCGTGCCCCTCGGTGATGACGAAGAGAGCGGCGCAGGCGTGCGGTACCGGGAGCGTCGGGGCAGCGACAGACCATCCAACCCGCTCGGGCCCGGAGCTGGCAAGTTACGATGTCGTGCGCCCCGGCGGCGGTGTGGCACCCGTGCGCGCATCCGGTCACGGAACGGGCAAGCTCCTTGACGTGTCCGGGCCCTGGGGCAGACTGGGCCGGGAAAACCGGACGCACTGCCTGTTCGGCGGTCCGGCCGGCGGGCCGGTCCGCGCAGCGCCAGGAAGAACAGCACAGAGCAAACCGTACACGCGCAGGCCCGAGACGGCAGTCCTGCGGCGCCGAGGGGGAAGCAGTCAGATGAGCGACGACGGCGCACAGGCCGGTCAGCACCGGGGCCGCACGGTCGGCGGCGGGCGCTACCAGCTGCGGGAGCTGCTCGGACAGGGCGGCATGGCCTCGGTCCACCTCGCCTACGACACCGTGCTCGACCGGCAGGTGGCGGTCAAGACGCTCCACACCGAGCTGGGGCGCGAGGCGTCCTTCCGGGAGCGCTTCCGCCGCGAGGCGCAGTCGGTGGCGAAGCTGACGCACACCAACATCGTCTCGGTCTTCGACTCCGGCGAGGACGAGCTGGACGGCGCGCTGGTGCCGTACATCGTCATGGAGTACGTCGAGGGCCAGCCGCTGCGCTCGGCGCTCGACGAGGACGTGGCGCGGCTCGGCGCGATGCCCAGCGACAAGGCACTGAAGATCACCGCCGACGTGCTCGCCGCCCTGGACGCCAGCCACGAGATGGGCCTGGTGCACCGCGACATCAAGCCGGGCAACGTGATGCTGAACCGGCGCGGCGTGGTGAAGGTGATGGACTTCGGCATCGCCCGCGCCATGCAGTCCGGCGTCACCTCCATGACCCAGACGGGCATGGTCGTCGGCACCCCGCAGTACCTCTCCCCCGAGCAGGCGCTGGGGCGCGGCGTGGACGCCCGCTCCGACCTGTACTCGGTGGGCATCATGCTCTTCGAACTGCTCACCGGGCGCCTCCCGTTCGACGCCGACTCCCCGCTGGCCATCGCCTACGCGCACGTCCAGGAGGAGCCGCCCGCTCCGTCGTCGATCAACCGGTCGCTGTCCCCGGCGGTGGACGCGCTGGTGGCGCGGGCGCTGAGGAAGAACCCCAACGAGCGGTTCCCGACCGCCGAGGCGATGCGCCAGGAGTGCGAGCGCGTCCGCAACGCGGTGCTCTCCTCCAGCACCACCCCGCTGATCGTCGGCGGCGGACCGGCCGGGCAGAGCGGTGCGGCCGTCGCCCAGTCCGTCTTCCCGCCGGTGGACTCCGCCGGCACCCCGCCGCCCGGCGTGCAGCCGCCGTACCAGACGCCCTACGGCACGCCCCACGCGGCGCAGGGCGGGTTCGGCGCCTCCACGCCGCCGCCCGCCCCGGCCTACTCCACCCCGGCGCCGGGACCCTACGGGCACCAGGGTCCTCCGACCCCGCCCCCGTACGCCGGCTCCCCCTCGCCGTCCGGCGGCGGGCGGAGGAACACCCCGGTCGTCGTCGGCTCGGTCGTGGCGGCGGTCATCGTCCTGTCCTCCGTGGTCGTCGCGGTGGCCCTCGACAACGACGGCGGCGGCACCCGGGCGGGCGGCGACCCGACGCCCGGCCACTCGGTGCAGCAGCCCGCGACGGCCGGCGGCGACACCGGCGGCACCGGCGGCACCGGGAGCGACACCGGCAGCCGGCAGACCGACGACGGCACCGGCGACAGCGGCTTCAAGGACGAGGACCCGTCCAAGACCATCGACTCGACCAAGTGCACCGAGGCCGGCGAGAGCTTCATCGACAAGGGCAAGACGAGCATGCCCGACCTGACGTTCAAGCACCTGGACTCGGTGAAGGAGTGCATCCGCAAGGCGGGCTGGATCCTGGACGACGTCGAGTACGAGGACGAGAACCTCTACGGCAAGAACACCGTCCTGGACCAGTCCCCCTCGGCGTACGAGGGCTTCGACCCCAAGAAGGACAAGATCACCCTCACCGTCTCCACCGGCAACCCGTCGGACTGACGACCACCCCCCGGGCAGGGCGCAGGCCCCGGGCCCGGGACGCGGAACGTTCCGCGTCCCGGGCCCGGGGCCTGCGGCGTCGCACCCGGTGCCCGCGCCGGCCGGCGGCTCCGCCGGGGGGATCAGAGGTAGGGGCCGGACCGGACCTGGCCGCGGCCGTCGCCGTCGTCGTCGGGGAGCGCGCCGGCCGGGAGGGCGCGGCGCATCTGCTCGAGCTGGGCGCGGGCCGCCATCTGCTGGGCGAACAGCGCCGTCTGGATGCCGTGGAACAGCCCCTCCAGCCAGCCCACGAGCTGGGCCTGCGCGATGCGCAGCTCCGCTTCGGAGGGCACGGCGTCATCGGTGAACGGCAGCGAGATCCGCTCCAGCTCCTCGATCAGCTCGGGGGCCAGCCCGTCCTCCAGCTCCTTGACCGAGCTGGCGTGGATCTCCTTGAGCCGGGCCCGGCTGGCCTCGTCCAGGGGAGCGGACTTCACCTCCTCCAGAAGCTGCTTGATCATGCTGCCGATCCGCATGACCTTCGCGGGCTGCTCGACCATCTCCGTCACGGGGACCTCGCGCGCCCCGTCCTCGGAGTCGCCCTCCCCGCCCTTCGAGGCTGCGGCGCTGCCGATGGCCATCCCGTCCGGTCCGACGACCAGGACGTGCTGGCTCTCCTGCGAGCGTTCGTTCGTCGGCTGTGTCATACCCCCATTCTGCCTCCCCCGCCCCGCCCGCCGACGGGCGATCCCTCCGGTCGCCCCGGGGCCCCTGGGACCTGCGGGTTTCCCGGGAACGGCGGGCCCGGGCCCGGGATTCCCGGAGGGGGCGGGCCCGAGGCGACGGCGGGGGTCAGCGGCGCAGCCGCAGGGCCAGGGCCGCGAGGCCGAGGCCGAGGAACGTCAGCCCGGCGCCCAGCGGGAGCACGGGGAGGAGTTGGCCGGCGGGGGGCGTCGCGCGGTTCTCGGTGTACCCCTCGGCACCGCCCCGCTCGCCGTCGTCCTCGTACTCGTAGTCCTCGACGCGGACGCCGCCGCGCGGCCGGCGGTCGCTGACCTGCTCGGCCCACCCCTGCGGGGTCGGACGCGCCACCTCGCGGGGCCCGGGGGCGTCGTCGCCGTCCCGCTCCGCGTCCGGGCGGTCCCCGTCCTCGCCGTCAGGCCCGGACGCCGTGCCGGAGGGCTCCTCGGAGGGTTCGCCGGTCCCGGATCCGGAGTCGGTCGGCTCGGGGGTGGGAGAGGTGCTGGGTTCCGTTCCGCCCGGCGGCCACGGCGGCAGACCGGGCCGTGAGGGACGCGGCGGCCTGTCGTCGGGGCGGCCCGGGTCGTCCGGGTCGTCCGGGTCGTCCGGCTCCTGCGAGGGAGAGGCCGAGGGGGAGGGGCCGTCCCGTCTCGACTCCACACCGCCCTGGCCGGTGCCGGGAACGGCCGCCGCGGCGGCCGTGTGGTGCGCTGCCAGCGCGAGGGGTGCCGGAATGAGCACCATCACGCAGGCCAGCAGGGTGATCACGGTCTCTCGCACCGTCTCGCCCCCTCCCGTGCCAGGCGTCCAGTCGTGCAGTGGTCGTGCAGTGCAGCAAGCGTCACACGGCCCCGCGGAGCAGGCATCCCCGAACGGTGTCTTCGAACCGCATCCTCACACGGTCTTTCCGGACGGTTTCCGTGGATGACGTCCTCGGACGACGCCTCCGGGCGCTTCCCCTCCGTCTTCCCCGGTTCCCCCGTACGGGTGGCCCGGTGGACATCCGTACGGAGACTCCGGCGGGAATCCGGCCGGCCCGGCCGGACGGCACCGGAGGGCACCGCGAGGAACCGGGAGGCGCCCTCACACCGTGAGGACGACCTTCCCCACGTGGTCGCTCTGTTCGAGTACCCCGTGTGCCACGGCCGCATTACTCATCGGCACCGTGCGGTCCACGACGGGCCGGACCCGCCCCGCCGCGATCAGCGGCCACACGTGCTCCCGCACGGCCGCGACGATCTCCGCCTTCTCCTCCAGCGGACGGCCGCGCAGCGAGGTGGCCGAGACCGTCCCGCGCTTGGCCAGCAGCGCGCCCAGGGGCAACTCCCCCTTCGCACCGCCCTGGAGACCGATCACCACGAGGCGGCCGCCCCTGGCGAGCACCTCCACGTTCCGCGCCAGGTACTTGGCGCCGATGATGTCCAGGACGACGTCCGCGCCGCGCCCGCCGGTCGCCTCCCGCACCTCCTCGACGAAGTCCTGCTCGCGGTAGTCCACCAGCACGTCCGCGCCCAGCTCGGCGCAGCGCTCCAGCTTCTCCCGGCTGCCCGCGGTGACCGCCACGCGCGCGCCGACCGCCTTGGCGAGCTGGATCGCCATGGTGCCGATGCCGCTGGCCCCGCCGTGGACCAGCAGCGTCTCGCCGGGCCGCAGCCCCGCCTGCATGAAGACGTTCGACCAGACGGTGCAGACGACCTCGGGCAGCGCGGCGGCCGAGACGAGGTCCAGCGGCCCGTCGGGACCGGACGGCACCGGCAGCAGCTGGCCGTGCGGCACGGCCACCTTCTCCGCGTAGCCGCCACCGGCCAGCAGCGCGCAGACCTCGTCGCCGACGCGCCAGCCGCCCACGCCCGGACCGACCGCGGCGATCCGCCCCGAGCACTCCAGGCCGGGGTAGGGGGAGGCCCCCGGCGGCGGGTCGTAGAAGCCCTGCCGCTGGAGGACGTCGGCCCGGTTGACGGCGGCGGCCGCCACCTCGACCAGCACCTCGCCCTCCCCGGGCTCGGGGTCGTCCACCTCGCTCCAGGCCAGGACCTCGGGGCCGCCGGGACCGGTGATGGTGATCGCGTGCATGGGTCGGTACTACCTCCGCTGTTCCGAGGAGATGACGGTGGTGGACGGCGAGGCCCGGCGGATGACGACGAGGCGGTCGGTGAGCTCCAAGGTGGCCACCTCCGGGTCGTCGAAACCCAGCACCCGGTGGCCGCGCACCACGGAGACCACCAGGTCCCTGCACTCGCGCGGGGAGCGTCCCGCCTCGGCCCTGGTGACCGGGCGCTCGGTGAGGTTCAGGCCGGTGCCCTGGTGGATCAGGTCCTCCATCACCGCGCCCGCGCTCGGGCTGAGCATCGACATGCCCAGCAGCCGGCCGGCGGCGCTGGCGCTGGTGATCACGGAGTCGGCGCCGGACTGCCGCAGCAGCGGCGCGTTCTCCTCCTCGCGCACCGCGGCCACGATCCGCAGACCGCGGTTGAGCTGGCGGGCGGTGAGCGTCACCAGCACCGCGGTGTCGTCGCGCTGGGTGGAGATGACGACCTGCGCCGCGCGCTGGACCTCCGCCTTGAGCAGCACGTCGCTGCGGGTGGCGTCGCCGATGACGCCCGTGTAGCCGTCGGCGTTGGCCGCCTCGATGACCTTCCGGCTCGGATCGATGATCACTATCCGGTCCTGGGGGATTCCGGTCGAGATGAGGGTCTCGGCGGCGGAACGGCCCTTGGTGCCGAAGCCGACGATGACCGTGTGGTCGCGCAAGGAGGACCTCCAACGGGCCAGGCGCCACTGCTCACGGGTGCGTTCGGCCAGCACCTCCAGGGTGGTGCCGATGAGGATGATCAGGAACAGGACGCGGAGCGGGGTGATGACCAGCACGTTGACCAGACGGGCGCTGTCGCTGGCGGGGGCGATGTCACCGTAGCCGGTGGTGGAGAGCGTGACGGTGGTGTAGTACACGCAGTCCAGCAGGGACAGCTCGCCGTCGGCGTTGTCGTTGTAGCCCTCGCGCTCCAGGTAGACGATCAGGACCGTCACGGCCAGGACGACGAGCGCCGCCAGCAGCCGCCGGACCACCTGGCGCAGGGGGCCGGCGATGGGCTCGGGAAGCAGCACCCGGTGCTGCAGTTCCTCGGGCGAGGTGTTCTTCATGACGGTCACGCCCATGGGAGTCTCAAAAGGGGTACGGCGGAGCCGGCGGAGCCGCCGCCGGGCGGCACGGCCGCGAGGGCGTCGGCCGCCGCGATGCCGCGCAGCATCGCGGGACCGGAGAAGTTCAGCGGCCGCGCACCCCGATCATCCTGCACGACCGGGACCAGCCGGGTGTCACGGGGGTGGCCCTGCACCGCGCCCAGGAGGGGGGCGGTGGGGAGGGGGCCGGCCGGGCCGGGCCCGCCGGAGTCGGTGCGGGGCGGGGTGCGCAGCAGGGGCTCGGCGAGGGTGAGGAGGCCGGAGACCGCGGCCAGGGGGTTGCCGGGCAGGCCGACGAGGTGCGCCCCGCCCGGCAGCCGGGCCAGCAGCATCGGGTGGCCCGGCCGCACCGCCACGCCGTCCACCAGCAGGTCTGCGCCCAGCCGGTGGAGGGCGGGGCGGACGTGGTCCACCGGGCCACAGGCCGTGCCGCCGGTGGTGACGACGAGGTCGGCGGTGGTGCCGGCCAGCGCGGCCAGGAGCGCGTCGGCGTCGTCGCCCAGCCGGCGGGTGGCGGTGACCTCGGCGCCCGCCGCCTCCAGCCAGGGGCCGACCATGGGGCCGAGCGCGTCGCGGATCCGGCCGCCCTCCGGCAGGCCGGACGGCAGCAGTTCGTCGCCCAGCACCAGTACCTCCGCCCGGGGGCGGCGCAGGACGGGCAGCTCGTCCCAGCCCGCCGCGGCGGCGAGACCCAGCACCGCCGGGGTGACGGGCGCGCCCGCCGCCAGCAGCCGGTCGCCCCGGCGGCACTCCTGGGCGCGGGGGCGAATGTCGGCGCCGTGCTGGGGGGCCCGGGGGGCGCGCAGCCGCCGGCCGCGCACCTCGCCGTGTTCGGAGCGCAGTACGGCGGTGGTGCCCGGTGGGATGCGGGCGCCGGTGGCGATGCGGACGGCGTGGCCGTCCGGGAGGGGGGCGGGGGCGCCGTGGCCGGCCAGCAGGCCGTGGGGGCCGCCGGAGGGCTCGTCCCGGGCGTCCTCCCGGGAGCCGTCCGGGGGAGCGGCGAGCGTCCAGGGGCCGGGGCCGGAGACGGCCCAGCCGTCCATGGCCGAGGTGTCGAACGCCGGCAGGTCGGTGAGCGCGTCCAGGGGCTCGGCGAGGCGGTGGCCGAGCGCGTCGGCCAGGGGGACGGTGGCGGGTTCGGGGCGCCGCTCCGCCCCGGCCCGGGCGGCGGCGGCGCGGGCGGCGGTCCAGTCGTGGTGACCCGTCCGGTGCTCCCGCTCGCCGGGGCCGCCGGGGCCGGTGCGGCCGGTACGGGGAGCGGCGCGGTGGCCGTTGGCCAGGGCGAGGGCGTCGGCCAGTTCGTCGCCGCTCATCCGGCGTCCGTCCCCTTCGCCGTGCCCTTCCCGTCCCCGCCCGCGCCGCCCGGCTCCCGCGCCGCCTCCGCCTCCGCCTCCGCCTCCGCGGCCCAGCGCCGGGCGAGTCCGGCGGCCTTCCGCACCGCCTCGGCGACGTCCTCGGATCCGCCGCCCGCGCGCGCCGCCGCGTAGCCGACGAGGAAGGTCGTCAGGGGGGCTGCGGGACGGGCCACGCCGTGGGCCGCGTCCCGCGCGAGGTCGAGGAGGAGCGCGGTGTCGACGTCGAGGTCGATGCCGAGTTCGGACGTGGCGGCGGTCATCCATTCGTTCAGCACACGCCCATGCTCCCTGATCCGGGAGCGGGCCGAGGCGATGTCCTCCCAGGTGTCGCAGTCGCGGGCCTCGGCCGGGTCGGCCGGCGCGATCCGGTGCAGCGTCAGCTCGTCGGTGAGCAGCCGCAGGGGGAGGTGCGCCAGCCGTCCGTGCTCGGCGGCGAGGAGGGCCAGTTCGCGGCGGAGGGACTCGGCGCGGTAGGCGCCCAGGAGGGGTTGGGCCCGGCCGTCGTCGACGATCGCGCCGTCGACGGCGCCGGACGCCCCGTCCGCGTCCCCGCCCCCGCTCACGTCCCCGTCCGCACCCGCGGCCGCGCGGTCCAGCAGCGTCCGCACGGTGGCCGGCGTCAGGAACGGCAGGTCGGCGGAGAGCAC
Organism: Streptomyces desertarenae; assembly: GCF_042681365.1. Classification (NCBI taxonomy): domain Bacteria; kingdom Bacillati; phylum Actinomycetota; class Actinomycetes; order Kitasatosporales; family Streptomycetaceae; genus Streptomyces; species Streptomyces desertarenae. The sequence continues at coordinate 74,202 of NZ_JBHUFU010000002.1, forward strand.
CAGCACCGTCTCCCGCTCGGTGCGGCGCAGCCCGGCGTCGAGCGCGGCCAGCGGCCCGCCGCCGGGCGGCTCCTCACGCACCCAGTCCACCGGCCGCGCGGTCGGCCGCCGGGGTCCGACGACCACGGTCCGCGCGGCGTCCGCGCAGGCGTGGAGGACCCGGTCGAGCAGCGGCCGGCCCCCCACGGTGAGGGCCGGCTTGTCCGCGCCGCCGAGTCGGCGGGCCGCACCGCCGGCGATGACGACGGCGTCGTACGCGTGGGTCATCCCACGAGTATGACCCTCACAGGGTGCGCAGCAGCACGGCCGGGTGCTCGACGCAGTCGGCCACGTACCGCAGGAAGCCGCCCGCCGTTCCGCCGTCGCACACCCGGTGGTCGAAGGTGAACGACAGCTGCACCACCTGGCGCACGGCCAGCTCGCCCTCGTGCACCCACGGCCTGGGGGTGATGCGCCCGACCCCGAGCATCGCCGCCTCCGGGTGGTTGATGATCGGCGTCGAGCCGTCCACCCCGAAGACGCCGTAGTTGTTGAGGGTGAAGGTGCCGCCGGTCAGCTCGGCGGGTTTCAGCGTGCCCGCGCGGGCCGATCCGGTCAGCCGGGCGATCTCCTCGGCGAGTTCGGCGGTGTTGCGCCGGTGGGCGTCCCGGACGACGGGGACCACCAGCCCGCGCTCGGTCTGCGCGGCGAACCCCAGGTGGACGCCGGGCAACCGGACGATCTCGCGGGAGGCGGTGTCCACCGTGGCGTTCAGTTCGGGGAAGCGGGCGAGGGCGGCCGTGCAGATCCGGGCCAGCAGCGCCAGCAGCGAGACCTTGGGCCCCGCGGCGTTCATCGCGCGGCGGGCGGCGAGCAGTTCGGTGGCGTCGGCGTCCACCCAGCAGGTGGCGTCGGGGATCTCGCGGCGGGAGGTGGCCAGCTTGTCGGCCACCGCGCCGCGCAGTCCGCGCAGCGGGACGCGCTCGGCGACCGCGCCGGATCCCGTGCGGCCGCCGTGGCCGCCGTGGCCACCGTGGTCACCGTGGTCGCCGTGGCCGTTGACCGCCGGGGCGGTGACCGCCGGGGTGGCGACCGGTGCGGCCGTGCGGGCGGCCATCGCGCGCTCGACGTCCGCGCGCAGGATCAGCCCCTGCGGACCGGTGCCGGGAACCTGCCGCAGATCGATCCCGTGCTCCCGGGCGAGCCGCCGCACCAGCGGCGAGATCACGGGAACGGGCCCCCCGGCGGAGGCGGGCGCGGGCGTGGCGGCGGGCGGGGGGACAGGGGCCGGGGCGGGCGCGGAGGCCGGGGCGCCGCGGAGCGGACGGATCCGCCGGCGCCGGGCCGTGGTGGCGCCGGTGCCGTACCCCACCAGGACGTTGCCCGACGCCTCCGGCGCCTCACCGGCCGCGCCCTCCGCGCCGCCCGCCTCCGGCGCGGATCCGGGGGAGGCGTCCGCCCCCGCGCCGTCCTGCGCCACCGCACCGACGGCCACCGTGACCAGCGGGGCGCCGACGGGGATCTCGGTACCCTCCTCGCCGAACCGGGCGGTGACCACGCCCCCGTAGGGGCACGGCACCTCGACCATCGCCTTGGCCGTCTCGACCTCCACCACCGGCTGGTCGACGGCGACGACGTCGCCCACCTCCACCAGCCAGCGGACGATCTCGGCCTCCGTCAACCCCTCGCCCAGGTCCGGCAGGGTGAACTCGCGGACCCCGGCCATCAGCGCACGCCTCCCTCGAACGCCCCGGGACGCCCGGTCCACTCCGACTCCCACTGCAGCCGGGCGACCGCGTCCAGCACCCGGTCCACACCGGGCAGGTGGTGGCGCTCCAGCATGGGCGGCGGGTAGGGGATGTCGAACCCGGCCACGCGCAGCACCGGCGCCTCCAGGTGGTGGAAGCAGCGCTCGGTGATCCGGGCGGCGATCTCCCCGCCGGGCCCGCCGAAGGCGCTGGACTCGTGGACGACCACGGCCCGGCCGGTGCGCCGCACCGACGCGCACACCGTCTCGTCGTCGAAGGGGACCAGCGAACGCAGGTCGACCACCTCCAACTCCCAGCCCTCCTCGCGGGCGGCCTCGGCGGCCTCCAGGCACACGGGGACCGACGGGCCGTAGGTGACCAGCGTCGCGGAGGTGCCGGCGCGGCGGACCTCGGCCCGGCCGATGGGTGCGACGGCCTGCGGCTCCTGCGGCGACCAGTCGGCCCTGGACCAGTACAGCCGCTTGGGCTCCAGGAAGACCACCGGGTCGTCGGAGGCGATGGCGGCCCGCAGCAGCCCGTAGGCGTCGGCGACGGTAGCCGGGGTCACCACGTGCAGCCCCGGGGTGGCCATGTAGTAGGCCTCGGAGGAGTCGCTGTGGTGCTCCACACCGCCGATCCCGCCCCCGTAGGGCACCCGGACCGTGATGGGCAGCGGCATCTTCCCGCGCGTGCGGTTGCGCATCTTGGCGACGTGGCTGAGGAGCTGTTCGAAGGCCGGGTAGGCGAAGGCGTCGAACTGCATCTCCACCACCGGCCGCAGCCCGTACATCGCCATGCCGACGGCCGTGCCGAGGATGCCGGCCTCGGCCAGCGGGGTGTCGGTGCAGCGGTCCTCGCCGAACTCCTCCGCCAGCCCGTCGGTGATGCGGAAGACGCCGCCGAGCGTGCCGACGTCCTCGCCGAGCACGTGCACGGTCGGGTCCTCCGCCATGGCGTCGCGCATCGCGCGGGTGAGGGCCTGGGCCATGGTGGCGGGCTTGCGGGCGGTCGCGGCGGCGCCGCTCCTGCCGGTGGCCACGGTCGTCATCGTGCGTCCCCCTTCGCCTGTCCGTCGCGGTCGCCGGCCTCCGGTTCCGCGTTCTCGGCTTCCAGTTCCGCGCGCAGCTGCGCGGCCTGCTCCCTCAGCTGCGCCGTCTTCTCGGCGTAGACGTGGTCGAAGAGGTCCGCGGGGGCGAGCACCGCGTCCTGGTTCATGCGGTCCCGCAGCCGTGCGGCCATCTCCTCGGCCTCCTCCCGCGCCCTCTCGCGCACGGCGTCGTCGAGCAGGCCGCGCTCGGTCATCTCGCGTTCCAGCAGCGCCACGGGGTCGTGTTCGAGCCATGCCGCCACCTCGTCCTCACCGCGGTAGCGGGTGGCGTCGTCGGCGTTGGTGTGGGCGTCGATCCGGTAGGTGACGGCCTCCACCAGCGTCGGCCCGCCTCCGGCGCGGGCGCGCTCGACGGCCTCGGAGAGCACCCGGTGGACGGCCGCGGCGTCGTTGCCGTCCACCAGCCGCCCGGGCATGCCGTAGCCGACGGCCTTGTGGGCCAGGGAGGGCGCGGCGGTCTGCCGGGCCAGCGGGACGGAGATCGCGAAGCCGTTGTTCTGGACGAGGAAGACCGTCGGGGTCCGCCAGACGGCGGCGAAGTTCAGGGCCTCGTGGAAGTCGCCCTCGCTCGTGCCGCCGTCGCCGACCATGGCCAGCGCCACCACGTCGTCGCCCTTGAGGCGGGCCGCGTGGGCGAGGCCGACGGCGTGGGGGAGGTGGGTGGCCAGCGGTGTGGAGAGGGGGGCGACGCGGTGTTCGTAGGGGTCGTAGCCGGTGTGCCAGTCGCCGCGGAGGAGGCCGAGGGCCTCGGCCGGCTCCATGCCGCGGGCGACGGCGGCGAGGGTGTCGCGGTAGCTGGGGAAGAGCCAGTCCCGCTCCTCCAGGACCAGGGCGGCGGCCACCTCGCACGCCTCCTGGCCGGTGGAGGAGGGGTAGACGGCGAGCCTGCCCTGCCGGGTGAGGGCGGTGGCCTGGCGGTTGTAGCGGCGCCCCTTCACCAGCTGCCGGTACAGCGTCCCGAGCAGTTCCGGGTCCAGCTCCGCGCCGGTGCCCAGCAGCCGGTACGGCTCGGCGTCCGGCAGCAGCGGGGCCGGGTCGGTGCGCGGCCGCCAGGCGGGCGGCGGCGAGGGGCGGTAGGCGCCTGGCTGCTCCAGGACCGTCATGTCGAGCACCTCCTGGCAGGGGGCATCGGCGGGCAGGGGCACCACCGGTCCGGCGGCGTCCCCTACCGATTGTTCGGTCGCCGGCACATTTTGGCTACGGGGGGGCACCGCCCTGTGGACAAACGGTTCTGCAGAGCGTGGGATGGCGGCATTGCGTCCACGGAGGGGAGGCGGCAGGCCATGCCGGAAGAACAGATGGCTCCCGGGGCTCCGGAGGAGGAGCGGCCGCCGGCCAGACCGCTCGACCCGGTCGACCGGGCGATCCTGCGGATGCTCCAGGTGGACGGCCGTGCCTCGGTGCGGTCGATCGCCGAGCGGGTGCACGTGTCCCGGGCCAACGCCTACGCCCGGATCAGCCGGCTCGTCGAGGACGGTGTGATCCGCGGCTTCACGGCCCGGGTGGACCACGAGCGCGCGGGCCAGGGCGCCTCCGCCTACATCACGCTGAAGATCGTGCAGAACTCCTGGCGCACGGTGCGCGAGAAGCTCAAGGCCCTGCCGGGGGCCGCGCACATCGCGCTGGTCAGCGGGGACTTCGACGTCCTGCTGCTGGTGCACACGGCCGACAACCGGGCGCTGCGGGAGCTGGTGCTCACCCGCATACAGGCGATACCGGAGGTGCTGAGCACCCGGACGCTGCTGGTGTTCGAGGAGACCGACCTGGAGCCGGAGCCGTGAGTCCGGCCGCGGGCCCGCCCGAAGGCGGCTCCGGCGGCCGCCGGTGTCCGCGGGCCGCGCGGACGGACGGGCCGGGGGCGGGTCACGGACGGGCGGGACCGTCCGGCGCGCGCAGGCCCTCGAAGGCGATCCGCGCCACCGCGTCGGCGACCGGGCCGCGGTCGGAGGCGTCGCCGGGGAGCGGGCGGTACCACTCCACGATGGAGTTGATCATTCCGAAGAGCAGCCGGGTCGCCAGCCGGGCGTCGAGGTCGGCACGGAGGTCCCCCTCGGCGGCGGCGGCCTTGAGCAGGTCGGCGACCCGGTGGTCGAACTCCCGCCGGCGCTCCATCGCCCAGCGCTCGGTGCGGGTGTTGCCGCGCACCCGCAGCAGCAGGGTGACGTAGGGGAGCTCGGTCATCAGCACCTCGGCGGTGCGGCGCACGACGTGCTCCAGGCGGTCGATCGCCCGGCCCCGGCGGGCCTCCGGCTCGTCCAGGATCGCGAAGAGGCCGTCCAGGGCGCGGGATATCGCCCGGCGCAGCAGCTCCTCCTTGCCCTTGACGTGGTGGTAGATGGACGACTTGGAGATCCCCGCCGCCCTGGACAGGTGCTCCATCGACGTGCCGTCGTAGCCGCGCCGGTTGAAGACCTCCACGGCCACCGCGAGGAGCGATTCGGGCGTGTAGGTGTCGCGCCTGGGCACCCTGTCCGACGGCTTGGCTGGCATGGTCCCGATGTTATCCACAGGCGGCCTGCCTCTCTTGCCCCGACCGATCGTTCGGTAGCAGTATCTACCTGTCCTTCCGTTCGCGCACGGCCCTCCCGCGCGCCGTCCGCCCGCGCACCGACGGTCCGGTCGCGGCCGGCCGCCGCACACCGCCCCGTGCGCGCACCGCCACCCGTCCGCTCGACGAGGAGTTGGTCCCCGATGGCCGTCGCACCCACCCAGGCACCGCCGCCCACCACGGCGCAGCTCGTGGAGAAGCACCGCCCCGTGCTGGACCGGGCGCTGGAAGCGATCCGCACCCGGGAGTACTGGTCCCCGTACCCGGAGCACCCCAAGGCGTACGGCCCGGAGCACGGCTCCCTGGACGCCGCCGGGGGCAAGGCCGCCTTCGACGCGCTGCTGGGCACCCGGTTCGACCTGGACCAGCCGGGCACGGACGGCTGGGTGGCCGGCGAGGTGTCCCCGTACGGCCCGAAGCTGGGCACGGAGTACCCGCACGCCGACGCGAACGTGCTGCTGCCCGCGATGCGCGCCGCGATGCCGGCCTGGCGGGACGCCGGGCCGGAGGCCAGGGCGGCGGTGTGCCTGGAGATCCTGGCCCGGATCAACGCCCGCACCCACGAGTTCGCCCAGGCGGTGATGCACACCAGCGGGCAGGCCTACCTGATGGCGATGCAGGCGGGCGGCCCGCACGCCCAGGACAGGGGACTGGAGGCGGTGGCGTACGCCTTCGCCGAGCAGACCCGCACGCCGGGGGCGGCGAAGTGGTCCAAGCCGCAGGGCAAGCGGGACCCGCTCCGGCTGCACAAGGAGTTCACTCCGGTGCCGCGCGGCATCTCGCTGGTGATCGGCTGCAACACCTTCCCGACCTGGAACGGCTACCCGGGTCTGTTCGCCTCCCTGGCCACGGGCAACCCGGTGCTGGTCAAGCCGCACCCCCGCGCCGTCCTCCCGCTCGCCATGACGGTGCGGACCGCCCGCGAGGTGCTCGCCGAGGCCGGTTTCGACCCCAACCTGGTGGCGCTGGCCGCCGAGCGGGACGGCGAGGGGATCGCCAAGGAGCTGGCCGTACGGCCCGAGGTCCGGATCATCGACTACACCGGCTCGACCTCCTTCGGGGACTGGCTGGAGGCCAACGCCCGCCAGGCGCAGGTGTTCACCGAGAAGGCCGGGGTCAACACGATCGTCGTCGACTCCACCGACGACTACCGCGGCATGCTGGGCAACCTGGCGTTCTCGCTCTCGCTCTACAGCGGCCAGATGTGCACGACCCCGCAGAACCTGCTGATCCCGCGCGGCGGCATCGGCACCGACGCGGGCCACAAGTCCTACGACGAGGTCGTCTCCGACCTGGCGGCTGCGGTGGACAGGCTGCTGGGTGACGACCAGCGGGCCGTCGCGCTGCTGGGCGCGATCGTCAACCCGGGGGTGCGCGAGCGCCTGGAGGGCGTCTCCGAGCTGGGCGAGGTCGCCCTGGCGTCCCGCCCGGTGGCGCACCCGGAGTTCCCCGAGGCCACCGTCCGCACCCCGGCGATCGTCAGGCTGGACGGCGCCTCGCCGGAGTCCGAGTCGGTCTGCATGTCCGAGTGCTTCGGCCCGGTCTCCTTCGCCGTCGCGGTGGAGTCCACCGAGGCCGCGGTGGAGCTGCTGCGCCGCACCGTCCGGCACCGGGGCGCGATGACGGTCGGCGCGTACACCACCTCCCCCGAGGTCGAGCGGCTGGTGGAGGAGGCCTGTCTGGAGGAGTGCGCCCAGCTCTCGCTGAACCTCACCGGCGGGGTGTACGTGAACCAGACGGCGGCGTTCTCCGACTTCCACGGCTCCGGCGGCAACCCGGCGGCCAACGCCGCCCTGTGCGACGGCGCGTTCGTGGCGAACCGCTTCCGCGTGGTGGAGGTGCGCCGGCAGGCCTGACTCCCGCCGTCCCCTTCCGGCCCCCGGTCCCCCGCCGGCGCGGGCGGCGGCCCCGGTGCGGTCTGCGGTTCCGGCCGGCGGAGACCGCGGGCCGGCCGGGGCGGCCGGCCGGTCAGGGGCAGTCGGCGGGGCCGCCCGGCACGGCGTGCGCGCGGATCCAGGCGTGCATGGCGATGGCGGCCGCCGCCCCCGCGTTGATGGAGCGGGTGGAACCGAACTGGGCGATGGAGCAGACCTTCTCCGCGTGCTTCCACGCCTCCTCCGTCAGGCCCGGCCCCTCCTGGCCGAAGAGCAGCACGCAGCGGCGCGGCAGCTCGGTGGTCTCCAGCGGGACGGCGCCGGGGAGGTTGTCGATCCCGATGATCGGCAGCCCCTCGTCCCCGGCCCACCCGGCCAGGGCCGCGACGTCGGGGTGGTGGACGACGTGCTGGTACCGGTCGGTGACCATCGCGCCGCGCCGGTTCCAGCGGCGCCTGCCGACGATGTGGACCTTCGCGGCCAGGAAGGCGTTGGCGGTGCGCACGACGCTGCCGATGTTGAAGTCGTGGGTCCAGTTCTCCACCGCGACGTGGAAGTCGTGCCGCCGGGTGTCGAGGTCGGCGACGATCGCCTCACGCGTCCAGTAGCGGTAGCGGTCGACGACGTTGCGCCGGTCGCCGTGCGCCAGCAGTTCCGGGTCGTACCGCTCGTCCGTCGGCCACGGCCCGGGGTGGGGGCCCACCCCCACCCCGGGCCCGTAGCCCTCGTCGTACTGGACCGGTTCCTCCCGGCCCTCCGTCTCGCTGCCGTTCACCCCACGAGGGTACGTGCGGGGTCGCCGGCCCCCGACCGCTCCGCCCCCTCGCCGTCCCCGTCGTGCCCGGCCGCGCGCCGCCGCCCCGAGCGCCCGCGGATCCACCCGGCCGCCCCGGAGGCCCGGGCGCCGGCCCAGACCAGGAAGACCGTCGGCAGGAAGACGGCGTCGGCGGCGATCATCGCCAGCGAGAAGAACGGCAGACCGAGGATGACGGCGATCCCGGCGTGCTCGGCCATCATCACGGCGAGCAGCACGTTCTTCACCCGGCGGTTGAAGAGGGTGAAGGGGAAGGCGACCTGGACGATCACCGTGCCGTAGCTCAGCACCATGATCATCAGCCCGCTGGAGCCCAGCAGTTCGGAGAGGGCGGGCCAGGGCGCGAAGTAGTCCAGGTGCATCGGGTAGTAGACGGCCGTGCCGTCCTGCCAGCGCGAGCCCTGGACCTTGTACCAGCCGGCCGTGGCGTAGATCAGACAGACCTCGGCCATGATCACCAGCAGGGTCGCGTTGTGGACGATGTTCCCCAGCACGTCCATCAGCCCGCGGACCGTGGCGCGCCGGCCCGCGCCCGGCCGGGAGACGTACCCCCACAGGCCGTACACCAGCCACAGCCCCCACAGGACGGTGGCCCAGCCGACGTAGAGCACCGGGCCGTCGTCGCCGAACCAGCTCAGCCCGCCGCGCACGGTGCCCACCAGCAGCGCGGCGCCCAGCACCGCCCACAGCACCACGCCGACCGGATCCGCCCCCGGCCCCCTCCCCTGCGCCGCGGCGGCGGCCCGCAGCCGCTCCCGCCGGGCGTCGAGGGACCAGACCAGGCCGCAGCGGGTGAACACCAGGTACATCGCCATCAGGTGGATGACGTTGTCACCGCCGTCGCCCATGAAGACGCTGTGGTTCTGCAGGGACAGCACGCCGACCATGAACAGGACCGAGGCGGCCCGGGTGCGCCAGCCCACCAGCAGGGCCGCGGCGGAGAGCAGCGCAAGGGCGTAGAAGGCCTCGAACCAGGCCGTGCCGTCGAACCACAGCAGCGCCGTGAAGGCGTGGTTGCTGTCGATCAGCCGCTCGGCCAGCTCACGGCTCCACGGGCCGTCCGGTCCGTACAGCTCGTGCCGGTTCGGCCACTCGAAGAGCAGGAACAGCAGCCAGGCGAAGGAGAACCCGATGCGCACGACCGCGGCCTGGTAGGGACCGAGCGCGTGGTCGCTGACCCGGACGATGCCGCGGACGACCGCGCCGTCGACGCCGGCGGCGAACCGCCGGGCCCGCGCCCGCAGGGAGAAGGGCGGCGCCCCGGCCCCGCCGAATCCGCCGTCCCCGCCGGGCGGGTTCTCCACCGCGGCGTCCTCCCGGCCCGCGCCCCCCTCCGCGGTCCGCCCCTCGGGCGACCGCGCCGCGGGGACGGACGGGACGGACGCGCCGTCTTCGGACCGCATCACTTGCCCTCCGGTACGTCCGTGCCGTCGACCGCCCACCAGGGAAGCACCCGGTAGGCGGTCTCGGTGCTGCTGCTCTCGCCGCTCCAGGGCGGCGCGCCGACCGGCGTGGTCGCCGACCGGAGCTGGATCTTCCGGACCTCTCCGCCGTTCAGCTCGGCCCCGAAGCGGAGCATCACGATCCGCTTCAGGTACTCCCGGGAGAGCTCACCGCGCAGGCCGTTGGGGCGGTTCTCCTGGTCGTGCGAGCCGGTGAAGAAGTCCCAGGCCCGGCGGAGCTCGTTCTGGTCGGTGTGGCTGGGGAAGGGGTTGCCCCGGATGTCGTCCGCGTCCATGGCCGACAGGTCCACCCAGCCGGTCCGCTCGGTGGTGCCGTCCGGGCGGAGCACCTCGGCGCGGGCGTGGACGGCGACGTTCTGCTGGAGGGGGTTGGGCGCGAACAGCTTCCAGTTCTGCTCGAACTCGGGGTTGATGTGCTCCGACACCAGCTCGCCGTACCGCTTGCTGAGGGTGTTCGACGGGGCGACGTGCAGGAAGACCGCCGCCAGGTGGGCGGCGACGAGGACGGTGACGGCGCCCAGCGCCACCGCGACGGCTGCCCGCGCGCCCGGCGGGAGCGCCATCACCCCCGGCTTCCCGCCGGGCGGCGGCGCGTCCCGGCGCGTCTCTGCTTGTGGCTCCATGCCCTCCCCGATCGGTCTTCTGCGCGGCGGTGCACCGTCCACCGCGCCGCGCGGGCCGCACCGTGCGTGTCCGCGGCCCGTCCTCCGTGCCCGCACCGCCGGTTCCGTGTCCCGGCGGCCGCCGCCTTCGCCGTCCGGCCCGCGGGCCCTACGAGGTTATCCACAGCCTTGACACCGTGGGGGCCCGATGACCACCATTGAACCGAACGATCGGTCGGTTGGTTCCGGTCCTCGGTGTCCCGGGGCCCGGACGCCCGGATCCGCGGGCGCCACGGAGCGCCGGGTCCCTCGGAGCAAAGGGAGCTGTGCATGACGACGCTGCTGCCGGAGGCAGGACGGGGCGAAGGCCCGGAGGCCGGCGACGGAGCCCGGGAGGCGGCGTTCGACGCGGCCGTCGCCGCGGACGAGCGGATCGAACCGCGCGACTGGATGCCGGACGCCTACCGCGCGACGCTGGTGCGCCAGATCGCCCAGCACGCCCACTCCGAGATCATCGGCATGCAGCCGGAGGCCAACTGGATCACCCGGGCGCCCTCGCTGCGGCGCAAGGCGATCCTGATGGCCAAGGTGCAGGACGAGGCCGGGCACGGCCTGTACCTCTACAGCGCCGCCGAGACCCTGGGCGTCGGCCGCGACGAACTGCTGGACAAACTGCACACCGGGCGCCAGAAGTACTCCTCGATCTTCAACTACCCCACCCTCACCTGGGCCGACGTCGGCGCGATCGGCTGGCTGGTGGACGGCGCGGCGATCACCAACCAGGTGCCGCTGTGCCGCTGCTCCTACGGCCCCTACGCGCGGGCCATGGTCCGCGTCTGCAAGGAGGAGTCCTTCCACCAGCGCCAGGGATACGAGCTGCTGCTGGCCCTCAGCCGCGGCACGCCGGCCCAGCACGCGATGGCGCAGGACGCGGTGGACCGCTGGTGGTGGCCCTCCCTGATGATGTTCGGCCCGCCCGACGACGAGTCGAAGCACTCCGCGCAGTCCATGGCCTGGAAGATCAAGCGGCACTCCAACGACGAGTTGCGCCAGCGCTTCGTGGACATCTGCGTCCCGCAGGCCGAGTCCCTCGGACTGACCCTGCCCGATCCGGAGCTGCGGTGGAACGAGGAGCGCGGCCACTACGACTTCGGACCGATCGACTGGTCCGAGTTCCACGAGGTGCTGCGGGGCAACGGCCCCTGCAACGAACAGCGGCTGGGCCGGCGGCGCCGCGCCCACGAGGAGGGCGCCTGGGTCCGCGAGGCCGCGGCGGCCTACGCCCGCAAGCACGGCGGTGACCCGGGCGACGGAGACGGAAAGGCGGCGGCATGACCACCAGCGAATGGCCTCTGTGGGAGGTCTTCGTCCGCAGCAGGCGCGGCCTGTCCCACACCCATGCCGGAAGCCTGCACGCGCCCGACGCCGAGATGGCCCTGCGCAACGCGCGGGACCTCTACACGCGCCGCTCCGAGGGCGTCTCGATCTGGGTGGTGCCCTCCGCCGCGATCACCGCCTCCTCGCCGGACGAGAAGGACCCCTTCTTCGAACCCGCCGCCGACAAGCCCTACCGCCACCCCACCTTCTACGAGGTCCCGGAAGGGGTGAAGCACCTGTGAGCGCCCCCCGCACGGCACTGCTGGCCCTCGGTGACGACGCCCTGGTGCTCTCCCACCGGCTGGGGGAGTGGGCCGGCCACGCCCCCGTCCTGGAGGAGGAGGTCGCCCTCGCCAACATCGCGCTGGACCTGCTGGGCCAGGCCCGCACCCTGCTGTCGATGGCGGGCGACGAGGACGAGCTGGCGTACCTCCGCGACGAGCGGGAGTTCACCAACGTCCAGCTGGTCGAGCGGCCGAACGGCGACTTCGCCCACACCATCGCCCGGCAGCTGTACTTCTCCACCCACCAGGAGCTGCTGTACCAGCGGCTGGCCGAAGGCGGCACCGCCGATGGCGGTCTGGCCGCGCTGGCTGCGAAGGCGGTCAAGGAGGTCGCCTACCACCGCGACCACGCCGAGCACTGGACGCTGCGGCTGGGGGACGGCACCGACGTCAGCCACGAGCGCATGCGGATCGCGCTGGACGGGCTGTGGCGCTACACCGGCGAACTGTTCCAGCCGGTCGAGGGCCTGGCCGTCGACTGGGACGGACTGCGCGGGGAGTGGACGCGGCGCATCACCGCCGTGGTGGAGCGCGCCACCCTGTCCCTCCCCCAGGGCCCGCAGAGCAGCCCCTGGGCCGCCGGCGCCGGACGGCAGGGCGTCCACACCGAGCCGTTCGGCCGGATGCTCGCCGAAATGCAGCACCTGCACCGCAGCCACCCGGGGGCGACGTGGTGACGCGCCGGGCGGACGGCCCTGCCGGAACGCCGGAGGAGACGACCGCCCTGGAGGAGGAGCTGCTCGGCATCGCGGGCTCCGTACCCGACCCGGAGCTGCCCGTGCTCACCCTGGCCGAGCTGGGTGTGCTGCGCGGCCTCCACGTCCTCGGACCGGGCCGGGTGGAGGTCGAGCTGACCCCGACCTACACCGGCTGCCCGGCGGTCGAGGCCATGTCCGCCGACATCGTGCGGGCCCTGCGCGAGCGCGGCATGACGGACGTGAGCGTCCGCACGGTCCTCTCCCCGCCCTGGACGACGGACGCGATCACCGACGAGGGCCGCCGCAAACTGGCCGAGTTCGGCATCGCCCCGCCCCGCGGCACCGGCTCAGCGGCGGGCGGCGGGCCGGTCGCGGTGGATCTGGCCGTCCGCTGCCCCCGCTGCGGCTCGACCGACACCACCTTGCTCAGCCGCTTCTCGTCCACCGCCTGCAAGGCGCTGCGCCGCTGCGCGTCCTGCCAGGAGCCGTTCGACCACTTCAAGGAGCTGACATGAGGTTCCACCCGCTCCGGGTCCGTGAGGTCGAGCGGCTCACGGACGACGCGGTGGCCGTGACGTTCGACGTGCCGCCCGAGCTGCACGACACCTTCCGGCACGTCCCCGGCCAGCACGTCACGCTGCGGCGCGAGGCGGACGGCGTGGAGGTGCGCCGCACCTACTCCGTCTGCACTCCGGCCGCCGCGGCGCCCGCCGCACCGCGGCTGAAGGTCGGCATCCGGCTGGTGGAGGGCGGCGTCTTCTCCACCTACGCCCTCAAGGAGCTGTCCGCCGGCGACACGGTCGAGGTGACGCCCCCCGCGGGCCGCTTCGTCCTGCGTCCGCGCCCGGGCCGGTTCGCGGCGGTCGTGGGCGGCAGCGGCATCACCCCGGTCCTCTCCATCGCCGCCACGCTCCTGGCCGAGCAGCCGGAGGCCAGATTCCACCTGATACGCAGCGACCGCACGGCGGCGTCGGCGATGTTCCTGGAGGAGGTCGCCGAGCTGAAGGACCGCTACCCCGACCGCCTCCACCTGGTGCACACGCTCTCCCGCGAGGAGCGGCAGGCGGGCCTGCCCGCCGGGCGGCTCGACGCCGACCGGCTCACCACCCTGCTGCCCGCCCTGCTGCCGGTGCCGGACGTCGACGGGTGGTTCCTGTGCGGGCCGCACGGGCTGGTCGACGGCGCGGAGAAGGCGCTGTACGCCCTCGGGGTGCCCGCCTCTGCGGTCCACCAGGAGGTCTTCCACGTGGACGACGCCTCCGCCGGGCGCCGGGAGCAGGTGCCGGGCCGCTCCGCACCGGGCGCCGCCACGCTCACGGCGACGCTCGGCGGCCGGATGGGCGTCTGGCCCGCCGGCAACGGGGAGACCCTGCTGGAGACGGTGCTGCGCAACCGCTCCGACGCCCCGTACGCGTGCAGGGGCGGGGTGTGCGGCACCTGCCGCGTGAAGCTGGTCTCCGGCGAGGTGAGCATGGACCGCAACTTCGCGCTGGAGCCGGAGGAGGTCTCGGCCGGGTACGTGCTGGCCTGCCAGGCGCACCCTCTCACCGAGGCCGTCACGGTCGACTTCGACGCCTGAGGGGCCCGTACGGCCCCGGCGCGGGCCCCAGCGGCCGGGATTCCCGCGGGGGCGCGGCAACGCGCCGCAGCACCCCCAGAAGCCCGCGCACACGCCCTTCGACGCCCCGGGGCGGGCCTTCCCTCAGGCGACGTGGGCCGGTCCCCGCCCGTCGTTCACCAGCGGGCGCCCGGCCGCCTCCCAGCCCAGCATCCCGCCGTCGACGTTCACCGCGTCGACCCCCTGCGCCAGCAGGTACTGCGTGACCTGCGCCGAGCGGCCTCCGACCCGGCAGACCACGTACACCGTCCGGTCGGCGGCCTTCTCGGTCACTTCGCCCAGTCGTTCCACGAACCGGCTCATCGGGACGTGCACCGCCCCCTCGGCGTGCCCGGCCGCCCACTCGTCGTCCTCCCGGACGTCCAGCAGGAGGCCGTCGGACGGCACCGCCGCGGCGTCCACCGACGGAAGTCGGCCGTACTGCATCAGGTCACGCCCCTCTCCCGGGCGCCGGCCCCGCCGGCGCCGCCCAGCACTTCCACAGTCCTCCGGCCGCCGGAACACGGTGGCCGGCCACGAACCTAACCCGCCCACCCGGCGCCGGCCGACCCGGCGTCGGCCGATCCGGTGCCCGGCGCACCGGCACCCGCGCCACCGCCCGCCACGCCACCGCCCACCGCCTCCCCGGCGGCCGACAGCCCGGCCAGATGCGCCTCCTTCTCGGCGATCTGCGTCCTGAGCTGTGCGGCGATCTCCTCCAGCAGCCCGTCCGGGTCGTCCGGTGCCAGCTTCAGCATCGAGCCGATCGCGCTCTCCTCCAGGCCGGAGACCACCTGGGCCAGCAGCTCCCTGCGGTGCGCCAGCCACTCCAGGCGCGCGTACAGCTCCTCGCTGCGCGCCTCCTCCCGCTCCGCGGGATCGGGGGGACCGGCGGCCCACTCCCCGACCAGCTCCGCCAGCACTTCCTCGTCCCCGTCGGCGTACGCCCGGTTCACTCGGACCAGGAACTCCTCGCGCCGCGCCCGCTCCGCGTCGTCCTGCGCCAGGTCCGGATGCGCCTGCCGCACCAGTTCCCGGTACAGCCGCCGGGCGCGCTCGCCGGGCCGCACCCGCTCCGGCGGCCGCACCCGCCGGTTGGTGAGCATCGCGGTGGCCTCGGGGGGCAGCCCGCCGGAGTCCAGCCACCCCTGGAACAACTCCTCCACCCTCGGCATCGGCAGCACCGACGCCCTGGCCTCCCGCGCCCTGCGCAGGTCCTCCGGGTCGCCGGTGCGCGCCGCCACCACCTCCGCGATCAGCGCGTCCAGCTCGTCGAGCCGGGCGTACAGCGGCCCGAGCCGCTGCTGGTGCAGCCGGGAGAAGTTCTCCACCTCGATGCGGAAGGTCTCCACGGCGATCTCGTACTCGATCAGAGCGGTCTCGGCCGCGCGGACGGCACGGTCGAGGCGCTCGACGGCTTCCCGCTCGGCCTTCGGGCCGGTCCGCCGGGCTTCGGCATCCTGCTGGGCTTCCGGGTCCACGGGCATCCTCGTCGCGACGGCGGTTCACTGCCTGCCCGGCCCGGGATCGACCGGACGGGGCTCTCTCGCGCCGCGGCCCGCCTTCCGGGGCGCCGGCCGGGAGGACCGCGGCGTCACCCGGCCAGCCTACGGCTCCGGAAGAGCCGGTCCCCATGCCGCTTCCCGCACCGCCGCCCGCCGGACGCCCCCGCCCGGCACGAAGTCGTCCGGCCCGGCCCCGGCGGATCGCCCCGGAGCGCGCGGCGGCGCCCGCCGTACGCGCGGGCCCCGCCCCTCACACCCCCGTCTCGGCCGGCAGCCTCCCGGCCCGCACGGCCGCCACCAGGTCCGCGTGGTCCTTCTCGGTGCGGTCCGCGTACACCGCGGCGAACGCGGCCACCGCCGCCTCCAGCTCGTCCGTCTTGCCGCAGTAGCCCGCCAGGACACGCGGATCGGCGCTGTGGGAGTGCGCACGGGCCAGCAGGGCACCCGTCATCCGCGCGTAGTCGTCGATCTCCTCCGCCGCCAGCGCCGCCGGGTCCACGCTGCCCTTGCGGTTGCGGAACTGCCGCACCTGGTACGGGCGGCCCTCCACCGTCGTCCAGCCCAGCAGGGTGTCGGAGACCACCTGCATCCGCCGCTGCCCCCGCACCACCCGGCGCCCCTCGTGCTCCGGCTCCGGCTCGGCCAGACCCACCCGCGCCGTGTGGGGCCGCAGCACCGAGGGGCGGGCCTCCTTCACCTGGAGCACGAGCGGCTTGCCCAGGTGGTCCAGGAGGAGCACGACGTAGGAGCGGGTGCCCACGCTGCCGGTGCCGACGACCCGGAACGCCACGTCGTGCACCGCGTAGCGGGCCAGCAGCGGCAACCGGTCCTCGGGCAGCGTCCCGAGGTACTCCTCCAGCGAGGCGGCCACGGCGGCCGCCTCGGCGTCGGTCGCCCTGCGCAGCACGGGCGGAGCGTCCACGAAGACGCGGCCGCCGTCCTCCGTCTCGCGGGTCGACCGGGCGGCGAAGCGCGCGCTGGTGTTGCGCCGTGCCTTGGCGGAGACCCGCTCCAGGGTGCCCAGCAGGTCGTGGGCGTCGGCGTGGGAGACCAGTTCCTCGTCGGCGACGGCGTTCCAGGCGTCCGCCGCGGACATCCCCGCCAGCAGCCGCAGGGTGTGCCGGTACGCCCCGGCCGCGTCGTACGCCGCCTGCCGGCAGACGTCCTCGCCCACGCCCGCCTCGCGCCCGGCCAGCACCAGGGAGGCGGCCAGCCGCTTGAGGTCCCACTCCCAGGGGCCGTGCACGGTCTCGTCGAAGTCGTTGAGGTCGATGACCAGCCCGCCGCGGGCGTCCCCGTAGACGCCGAAGTTGGCGGCGTGCGCGTCGCCGCAGATCTGTGCGCCCAGTCCGGTGACGGGCGTGCCGTGCGCCAGGTCGTGGGCCATCAGCCCGGCCGAGCCGCGCAGGAACGCGAAGGGGGAGGCAGCCATGCGCCCGACCCTGATCGGGACCAGCTCCCCGATCCTGCCGCGGTTGGACTCCTCGACGGCGGCGACCGCGTCCGGCCGGCCCGGTGCCTCGGTGAACCCGGCGTGCGCCCGCCGGGGCACGGCGTCGCGCAGCGCCCTGCCCGCCCGCTTCGGCGACTCCCGGTTCCTCCGGTCCGCGAAGCCCGGCACGTACGGCAGCCGGTCGGCCACGGTCCCACCCCCTGCTGCTCTCCGGCGGCCCGGGCCGGCGGGCACCGCGCGGCGCGGGGCCCTGGGCCGGCGGACGGGCCACCGATGACGATCGACGCAGAAGAAGGTACTTGCCCGCTCCCGGGGGTGTGCAGTCCCCGGGCCCGGCCTCCGCACGCGGCCGCGCGGCGGTCCGCGCCGGCCGGTCCGCGTCCGCCGCGGCACTCCCCGGCCTCCCGCGAGGCCCCCGCGCCCCCGGAACCCCACGCCCCCGGAGTGCGGCACGTCACACCGGTCACCCCGCCACCACCGGGCGGGACCCGCCCGGCCCCAAGGCCCCGGGTCCCCGGAGATCCCGGAGATCCCCGGAGCCCCCGGCTCCGGCCGGAGGGCCCCGGTGGCACGGCACAACGCGAAGCGGGCCCCGACAGTGAGCCTTGTCACTGTCAGAGCCCGCTTCGCGTTCTCTGTGCGCGAGGGGGGAGTTGAACCCCCACGCCCTTTCGGGCACTGGAACCTGAATCCAGCGCGTCTGCCTATTCCGCCACCCGCGCATGGGTGTTGCCGCTTGAGATTCTCCCACACTTCCCGGAGTGTTCCGCTCCGTTCCGTCGGGATCGCCTGGCGACACCCAGAACATTAGCACGCCTCGCGGGGTGGTCTCACACCCACATCGAGCGCCCTCGGTTTGGGACACTGGCCACGTGCCACCTCTACGATCCGTGTGAGGGTTGACACCCGCGCGCCGGACCCCGGAAGGGAACCAGCCGTTTTCCTCGCGCGTGGATACGATCAGTAAGCAGTATCGGAGGCGACGCGTCGTGTGCGATCGGCGCACTAGAGCCGAGGGCATCGGGGAAGGAGGTGCACCGTGGGAGTTCTGAAGCGCTTCGAGCAGCGACTCGAAGGCCTCGTCAACGGCACCTTCGCCAAGGTGTTCAAGTCCGAGGTGCAGCCCGTCGAGATCGCGGGTGCCCTCCAACGCGAGTGCGACAACAACGCCACCATCTGGAACCGCGAGCGGACGGTCGTCCCCAACGACTTCATCGTCGAGCTCAGCACCCCGGACTACGAGCGCCTCAGCCCCTACTCCGGGCAGCTCGGCGACGAACTGGCCGGCATGGTGCGCGAGTACGCCAAACAGCAGCGGTACACCTTCATGGGCTCGGTCAAGGTCCACCTGGAGCGCGCCGAGGACCTCGACACCGGCCTGTACCGGGTCCGCAGCCGCACCCTGGCCTCCAGCACCTCCCAGTTGCAGTCCCAGCCCCCGAACGGCGCCCCCGCCGCTCCCGGCGGCTACGGCTACCCGCCGCAGCGCCCCGCGGGGCCCCCGCCCATGCCCGCCGCCCCTCCGCCCGGGGCCCCGGGCGCGGGCGGGCCGGTGCCTCCCGCGCAGGCCCGCCGCTGGATCGAGATCAACGGCACCCGCCACCAGATCTCCCGGCCCACCATGGTGCTGGGCCGCTCCACCGAGACCGACGTGCGCATCGACGACCCCGGCGTCTCCCGGCGGCACTGCGAGATCCGGGTGGGGAACCCCGCGACGATCCAGGACCTGGGCTCCACGAACGGCATCGTGGTGGACGGACAGCACACCACGCGCGCTACGCTCCGCGACGGCTCACGCATCGTCGTGGGCAGCACCACGATCATTTACCGGCAAGCCGAAGGGTGAAGCGGGGGCAATGTCAGAGCTGACCCTGACGGTCATGCGGTTGGGATTTCTCGCCGTACTGTGGCTGTTCGTCATCGTGACCGTGCAGGTCATCAGGAGCGACCTCTTCGGCACCCGCGTGACCCAACGCGCCACCCGCCGCAGCGAGGGGCAGCGTCCGCCCCAGCCGCGCCAGGCGCCGCAGCCCGCGGGGCGCGGCGGCGGCCGACGCCGCGGCGGCGCCCCGACCAAGCTCGTGGTGACCGAGGGCTCGCTCACCGGCACCACCGTGGCCCTCCAGGGCCAGACCATCACGCTCGGCCGGGCCCACGACTCGACGATCGTGCTGGACGACGACTACGCCTCCAGCCGCCACGCCCGGATCTACCCGGACCGGGACGGCCAGTGGATCGTCGAGGACCTGGGGTCCACCAACGGCACGTACCTGGACCGGACCCGGCTCACCACGCCGACGCCGATCCCGCCCGGTGCGCCGATCCGCATCGGCAAGACGGTCATCGAGCTGCGGAAGTAGTGGACGCGACCATGACGACCGGAGGGTGGGCACCGTGCGGATGTACCCGGAGCCGACGGGCGAGGTGCGCATGAGCCTGTCACTGCGCTTCGCGGCCGGATCGCACAAAGGCATGATCCGCGAGGGCAACGAGGACTCCGGCTACGCCGGCCCCCGGCTGCTCGCGATCGCCGACGGCATGGGCGGTCAGGCCGCCGGCGAGGTCGCCAGCTCCGAGGTGATCTCCATCCTCGTCCAGCTGGACGACGACGTCCCCGGCTCCGACCTGCTCACCTCGCTCGGTGCCGCCGTGCAGCGCGCCAACGAGCAGCTGCGCGTCATGGTCGAGGAGGACCCCCAGCTGGAGGGCATGGGGACCACCCTCACCGCCCTGCTGTGGACGGGCCGCCGCCTCGGCCTGGTGCACGTGGGCGACTCCCGGGCCTACCTCCTCCGCGACGGCCGGCTCACCCAGATCACCCAGGACCACACCTGGGTCCAGCGGCTGGTGGACGAGGGCCGGATCACCGAGGAGGAGGCCACCACCCACCCGCAGCGCTCCCTGCTGATGCGCGCGCTGGGCAGCGGCGACCGGGTCGAACCCGACCTGTCCATCCGCGAGGTGCGCCCCGGGGACCGCTACCTGCTGTGCTCCGACGGCCTCTCCGGCGTCGTCAGCCACCAGACGATGGAGGAGACCCTCGCCGGCTACCAGGGCCCGCACGAGACCGTGCAGGAGCTGATCCAGCTCGCCCTGCGCGGCGGCGGCCCGGACAACATCACCTGCATCGTCGCCGACGTCCTCGACGTCGACGACGGCGACACCCTCGCCGGGCAGCTCAACGACACCCCGGTGATCGTGGGCGCCGTCGCCGAGAACCAGCACCAGCTCGGCGACCCCGGCACCCTCCAGACCCCCGCCGCCCGCGCCGCCGAACTCGGCCGCGGCGGCGTGCCCCAGCAGCAGGCCCCCCAGGGCCCCTCGGGCAGCTTCGGCCCGCCCGGCAGCGGTGGAGCCCCCGGGGCGCCCCCGCCCGCCGGGGCCTTCGGGGCGTACGCCGAGGACGACTTCGACAAGCCGCGCAGAGGCTCCGCCTGGCTCAGGCGCTCCCTGCTGGCGGCGCTCGTCCTCGGACTCATCGGCGGTGGCCTGTACGCGGGCCACCGCTGGACGCAGACGCAGTACTACGTCGGCGCCGAGGGCGACCGCGTGGCCATCTACCGCGGCATCAGCCAGAAGCTGGGCTGGATCGAGCTCAGCGAGATCGAACGGCGCTCCGCGGTCGAACTCAAGTACCTTCCGGTCTACCAGCGCAACGAGGTCGTGGAGGGCATCTCCATGGGCAGTCTCGCGCAGGCCGAGGACCGGCTGAGGAAGCTGGAGGAGCAGGCCGCGGTCTGCAGGACCGTGGCCGAGCAGCGCCGGGAGCGGGAGCGCGCCGAGGCCGAGGCCGAGGAGAAGGTCGGCGGCGGTGCCGGCGCCGGCGGGGAGGCCGGGAACGGCTCCGAGCCGTCCGGCGCCCCTTCCGGATCCCCCGCCTCCCGCGCCACGGCCGCGTCCGCCGTCCCGTCCACCGGAACGTCCGTCCGCACCGCAAGCGACAGCAGCCAGAGCTCCACCGCTCCCGCCCCCGGCCCCACCCTTCCGGAGGAACAGCAGAAGCTCGCCAAGCAGTGCACCACGCCATAGGGGGCCGCACTCCATGAGCACCAGTCACACCACCGGCAACACCACCATCTCCCCCGGGGGCCTGCCCAGCCGCCGCAACACCGAGCTGGCGATGCTCGTGTTCGCCGTGCTGGTCCCGGTGTTCGCCTACGCCAACGTGGGCCTGGCCATCAACGGCAAGGTGCCCGCGGGCATGCTCGGCTACGGCCTCGGGCTCGGCCTGCTCGCCGGCATCGCGCACCTGGTGGTGCGGAAGTTCGCGCCGTACGCCGACCCGCTGATGCTGCCCATCGCCACGCTCCTCAACGGGCTGGGCCTGGTCCTGATCTGGCGGCTCGACCAGTCCGAGCGGCTCAACGACGCCCCCGGCGCACCCAGCCAGCTGATGTGGTCGGCGCTGGGGATAGCGCTCTTCCTGGGTGTGCTGATCTTCCTCAAGGACCACCGCATCCTGCAGCGCTACACCTACATCTCGATGGCCGTGGCGCTGGTCCTGCTGATCCTGCCGATGTTCTTCCCCGCCGTGAACGGCGCCAAGATCTGGATCTCCATCGGCGGGATGTCCCTCCAGCCGGGCGAGTTCGCCAAGATCATCATCGCGATCTTCTTCGCCGGCTACCTGATGGTCAAGAGGGACGCCCTGGCCCTGGCCAGCCGCCGCTTCCTGGGGCTGTACCTGCCGCGCGGCCGCGACCTCGGCCCGATCCTGGCGATCTGGTGCCTGAGCGTGCTCATCCTGGTCTTCGAGACCGACCTGGGGACCTCGCTGCTCTTCTTCGGCCTCTTCGTCGTGATGCTCTACGTGGCCACCGAGCGCACCAGCTGGATCCTCTTCGGCCTCACCCTGGCCGTGGTCGGCGCGGTGACCGTGGCCAGCTTCGAGGACCACGTGCAGAGCCGTGTGCAGGACTGGCTGGACCCCTTCCACCACGTCCACGAGACCGGTGAGCGCACCCAGCCCGCCGAGGCCATGTGGGCCTTCGGCGCCGGCGGCATCCTCGGCACCGGCCTCGGCCAGGGCAACTCCGACCTGATCATGTTCGCCGCCAAGAGCGACTACATCTTCTCCACCGTCGGCGAGGAGCTGGGCCTGACCGGCGTCATGGCGTTCGTGCTGCTGTACGGCCTGCTGGTCGAGCGCGGCATCCGTACCGCCCTGGCCGCCCGCGACCCCTTCGGCAAGCTGCTCGCCGTGGGCCTGTCGGCGGCCTTCGCCATCCAGGTCTTCGTCGTGGCCGGCGGCGTGATGGCCCTCATCCCGCTGACCGGCATGACCATGCCCTTCCTCGCGCAGGGCGGCTCGTCGGTCATCGCCAACTGGGCGCTCGTCGCGATCCTGCTGAAGATCAGCGACACCGCCCGGCGACCCGCCCCCGCCCCCGCGCCCTCACCCGATGCCGAGATGACCCAGGTGGTCCGATCGTGAACAAGCCCCTGCGCCGTATCGCCATCTTCTGCGGTCTGCTCATGGTCGCCCTGATGGTCCGAGCCAACTGGATCCAGCTCGCCCAGGCCGAGGACCTGCAGAACGACAAGTACAACCGCCGCGTGGCCATCGAGCGCTACAGCCAGCCGCGCGGGAACATCATCCTGGCCAACGGGAAGTCGATCACCGGGTCGGCCGAGGTGGAGGGCACCGACTTCCGGTACAAGCGGACGTACAAGGACGGCGAGATGTGGGCCCCGGTCACGGGCTACGCCTCGCAGGCGTACGGCGCCACCCAGCTGGAGGCCATCTACGACGGCATCCTCACCGGCGACGACGACCGGCTGTTCTTCAATCGGACCATCGACATGCTCACCGGCAAGGACCAGAAGGGCGGCAACGTCGTCACCACGCTGGACCCCGCCGTCCAGAAGGCCGCCTTCGAGGCGATGGGCGACAAGAAGGGCGCGGCCGTCGCGATCAACCCCGAGACCGGCGCCATCATCGGCCTGGTCAGCACCCCCTCGTACGACCCCTCCTCCTTCGCGGGCAGCTCGTCCAAGGACGCGGAGGCCTGGAGCAAGCTCCAGAAGGAGAACAACCCCGACGAGCCGATGCTCAACCGGGCGCTGCGCCAGACCTATCCGCCCGGCTCGACGTTCAAGGTCGTCACCGCCGCCGCCGCCCTGGAGAGCGGGCTGTACGACATCGACGAGAAGACCGACTCCCCCGACCCGTACCTGCTCCCCGGCACCAGGACCAACATGGTCAACGACGGCAACCACCCCTGCGAGAACGCCTCGCTGCGGGTGGCCATGCAGTGGTCCTGCAACACCGTCTTCGCCAAGATCAGCCACGAGGTCGGCAACGAGGACATGATCGGGTACGCCGAGAGGTTCGGCTTCAACCAGGAGCACTTCGTCCCGGTCCGCGCCGTCGAGTCCGTCTACCCCGAGGACATCCCCTCGCAGAACGCCCAGGCCGGCATCGGCCAGGCGTCCAACCGCGCCACCCCGCTCCAGATGGCCATGGTCGCCGCCGCCGTCGCCAACGACGGCAAGCTCATGGAGCCGTACATGATGGACCAGCTGGTCGCCCCGAGCCTCAGCGTCGTCGAGGAGCACAAGCCCAAGGAGCTGGGCCAGGCGGTCTCGCCCGAGAACGCCCAGAAGCTCCAGCAGATGATGGAGACGGTCGTCGAGAAGGGCACGGGAACCCCCGCGCAGATCAGCGGCGTCACAGTGGGCGGCAAGACCGGTACTGCGCAGCACGGCGAGAACAACGAGAAGAACCCGTACGCCTGGTTCATCTCCTACGCCAAGACGAGCGACGGCTCCACACCGATCGCCGTGGCGGTCGTCATCGAGAGCGCCGACGTCCTCCGCGACGACATCGCGGGCAGCAGGCTGGCCGCTCCGGTGGCCAAGGCGATGATGGAGGCCGCACTCGAAGGCAAGGGGTGACGAGAGGCACCTCACGCCTGCGGCAGCGGCGTCCCGGCCTCTCATCCGGTCCGGGTACGGTATGGCGAGCAACAGCACCGCCGGACCGCGCAGGGAGACGGTCGGGACGAACGGAGAGGGCTGGAGACTATGGAAGAGCCGCGTCGCCTCGGCGGCCGGTACGAGCTGGGCTCGGTGCTCGGCCGAGGCGGTATGGCCGAGGTCTACCTCGCCCACGACACCCGCCTGGGTCGCACCGTCGCGGTGAAGACTCTCCGGGTGGACCTCGCCAGGGACCCCACGTTCCAGGCCCGCTTCCGCCGCGAGGCCCAGTCCGCGGCCTCGCTCAACCACCCGGCGATCGTCGCCGTCTACGACACCGGCGAGGACTACGTCGACGGTGTCTCCATCCCGTACATCGTCATGGAGTACGTCGACGGCTCGACCCTGCGCGAGCTGCTGCACTCGGGTCGCAAGCTGCTGCCCGAGCGCTCCCTGGAGATGTGCATCGGCATCCTCCAGGCCCTGGAGTACTCCCACCGCAACGGCATCGTCCACCGTGACATCAAGCCCGCGAACGTCATGCTGACGCGCACGGGCCAGGTCAAGGTGATGGACTTCGGCATCGCCCGCGCCATGGGCGACTCCGGCATGACCATGACCCAGACCGCGGCCGTCATCGGCACCGCCCAGTACCTCTCCCCGGAGCAGGCCAAGGGCGAGACCGTGGACGCCCGCTCCGACCTGTACTCCACGGGCTGCCTGCTGTACGAGCTGCTGACGGTGCGGCCGCCGTTCATCGGGGACTCACCCGTCGCGGTGGCCTACCAGCACGTGCGGGAGGAGCCGCAGAGGCCGAGCTCCTTCGATCCCGAGATCACGCCCGAGATGGACGCCATCGTCCTCAAGGCGCTGGTCAAGGACCCCGACTACCGCTACCAGTCCGCCGACGAGATGCGCGCCGACATCGAGGCCGCCCTCGACGGCCAGCCGGTCGGCGCCGTCACGGCGATGGGGGCGGCGGCCTACGGCTCGGCCGGCGGCTACCACCCCGACGACCAGCCGACGACCGCGCTGCGCGCCGCGGCCCCGGCGTCCGCCCAGACGTCCATGCTGCCGCCGATGCGCGACGACGACGGCGGCTACGGCTACGACGAGCGGCCCGACCGGCGCCGCGGCGGGGGCGGCCGCAACCCGCTCTCCACGATCCTGCTGGTGCTGGGCGGCATCTTCGTCCTGGTCGGGGCGGCCTTCATCGGCAAGGTGCTCCTCACCCCCGAGCAGGACAAGCCGACCGTGCCCGACCTCGTCGGCCGCACCTTCAGCGAGGCCCAGCAGCAGGCCACCAACAGCAGGCTCGAGGTGGTCAAGGGGCCCAGCGAGTTCTGCGAGCAGAAGAAGGACACCGTCTGCCGGACCGAACCGGGCGAGGGCCAGGAGGTCGACGAGGGCTCCACGATCACCCTGATCATGTCCAAGGGGCCGAGCGAGGTCGAGGTCCCGGACGTGGTCGGTGACAGCGCCGACGACGCCGAGCAGGCGCTGCAGAAGGCCGGCTTCGAGGTCAAGCGCGAGATCGAGGTCTCCGACCGGCAGGCCGGCAGCGTCCTGGAGCAGGACCCGGCGGGCGGTGGGAAGGCCAAGCCCGGTTCCACGGTCACCATCACCGTGGCGCAGGAGGACCCGCGGCCGACCGTGCCCCCCGTCGTCGGCCAGGACTTCGAGGCGGCCAAGCAGCAGCTCCAGCAGGCGGGCTTCACCAACATCCAGCGGGCCGAGCAGGAGAGCGAGGGGAAGACTCCGAACACGGTCCTGTCGCAGAACCCCGAGGGCAACACCAAGGCCGAGGCGAACACCCCGATCACCCTGATCGTGGCCAAGGCCCCCGAGGCGGAGACGGTTCCCGTCCCGCCCGTCCAGGGCGCCCTGCTCAAGGACGCCCGCAAGTCGCTCGAGGAAGCCGGCTTCAACGTCCAGGTCCAGGGGCCCGAGGACGACGACGCCCGGGTCGTCAGCACCAATCCGGGCCCCAACACCCCGCACAAGAAGGGCGAGGCGGTCACCGTCTTCACCATCGGCGGGGAAGGCGGCAACGGCAACGGCAACGGCAACGGCGGCGGGCCCGGCGGCATCTTCGACGGGTTCGGCCGGGGCCGGGACGACTGACCCCGCTCCGCGAGGCGCGGGCGGGAGGAGATCCGGGGAACGGAACGCGAGGGCCCCGGCCGGTGGAAGACCGGCCGGGGCCCTCGGTCGTGCTCCGGTCCGCACCCGGGGGCGCGGTGCGCCGCGTCAGCGGAGCTCCTCCGGCGGGGTGCGCTGCTCGTCCACCGCCTCGGTGCGCACCAGTTCGCCCCAGACGATGTAGCGGTAGTCGGAGGTGAAGACCGGGGTGCAGGTCGTCAGGGTGATGTACTTCCCCTCCTCCTTCTTCCCCGACTCCTCGGGGACGTCCGCCAGCACCTCCACGTTGTACTTGGACGTCTTCGGCAGGGTCGCGTAGACCTTGTACACGTACCAGGTGTCCTCGGTCTCCACGACGATCGGGTCGCCCTTCTCGATCCTGTGGATGTTGTGGAACTTGGCGCCGTGCCCGTCGCGGTGCGCGGCCAGTGAGAAGTTGCCGTCGCCCTCCCAGGGCGGGGTCGCCTCGACCGGCTTGGTGTAGTAGCCGGCGACGCCCTTGTTCAGCTCCTCGGTGTCGGTGCCCTTCTTGATCAGCACCTCGCCGCCCATCGCCGGGACGTGCAGGAAGCCCACGCCGTCCCCGGCGTCGTACTCCTTCTCCTCCTCGGCGTCCGGGCCGCCCTGGGCCCAGCTCTCGCGCACCTCGGCACCGTCGCGCTCGGCCTCGCGGTTGGCGACCACGTTCGTCCACCACAGCGAGTAGACGACGAACAGGCTCAGCAGCACGCCCGCCGTGATCAGCAGTTCGCCGACCACGCTGACGGCGGCGGCCACCCGGCTCCGCCCCCGGCCCCCGCGCCCGGCCCCGTGCCCGCGGGGCTCCGGAGTCGGGGACGGTCCCCGGCCCCCCGCGTCGTTTTCCTCGTCGATCACTGACACCGGCGCACCGTCCGCTTCCCTCCGCAGTTCCTCCCGCGCAGGCTATCGGACCAGTGCGTCCGGCTTCCCCTCGCTCCGCGGACGCTCCTCGGCCAGCTTCCCCCACACGATCAGGCGGTACTTGGAGGTGAACTCGGGCGTGCAGGTGGTCAGCGTGATGTACCGGCCCGGACCGGTGAAGCCGGAGCCCGGGGGCACCGGCCCGATGACGCCGACGTTGGAGGGCGGGGTGGAGTCGAGGCGGCTGGTCATCTCGTAGACGTAGTAGGTGTCCCGCGTCTCCACCACGATGGGGTCGCCGGGGTCGAGCCTGTTGATGTACCGGAACGGCTCGCCGTGGGTGTTGCGGTGGCCGGCCACCGCGAAGTTGCCCTTCTCGTCCCAGGGCATCGCCGTCTTCAGCGGCTCCTCGCCGTAGTGGCCGACCATGCCGCGGTCCAGGACGCCGTTCTCGTCGATGCCCTCGGCGATGGGCACCTTCACGTCCAGCCGGGGTATGTGCATGATCGCGAAGCCCTCGCCGGGCGAGAAGGCCCCGGGGTCGCGGGCCTCCTTCTTCTCGTCCCCCCACTGCTCCTCGAGCTTCCTGGTCTCGTTGCCCGCGTGCCGGTCGGCGATGACGTTCGTCCACCACAGCTGGTACGACACGAACAGCAGCATCACCACGCCCAGGGTGATGAACAGCTCGCCGGCGATGCGGCTGGCCATCACCGCCGGGCTCTCCCGGGCGGCGCGCTGGGCCCGGCGCCGGGCGGCCCGGCCGCCGGGTGGGGGCGACGGGGGCCGCTCCCCGCCGTCCCCGTACGCGTCGCGCCCCCCGTGCGCACCGTGCTCCCCGTGCACGACCGGCGGGGCCGGCTCCCGCAGCCGCCGCAGCGCCATCGTCTCGTCGGTCCGTCCGGGCCGGTCCGCCGCCTCGTCCCGCACCTGCCGCAGGGCCATCGTGCCGTCGTCGCCGGCGGGCACCCCGTGCGGTCCGGGCCCGGGGGGCGAGGCGGCCGGCGAGGGGGGAGGCGCCGGGGTGAAGGCGGCGGGGCCCGGCGGATACGGCCCGGGGTGCGCCGCGGGCCCGCGGGGCGGCGCGTACGCCTCCGGGCGGACCCCGGGGAACGGTTCCGGACCCGGCACCCCGGCCGTCGGCTCCCGGCCCGGCAGAGGGTCGTTCAGGGGATCGGCGAGCTGTTCCACCGCGGCCTCGAACGCCTGCCGCTCCACCGGGTCGGCGTACGGGTCGTGCGGCGTGCCGTACGGCAGACCGGGCCCGTCGGCCCCGCCGCGCCCACCGCGGGGACCGGCGTACGGCTCGGTGTACCGGTCGGCGCGGTGGCGTCCGGCGGGCGGTTCCTCCCAGGTGCTCTCCGGACGCAGGGCCGTCACGCCCCTACCACGGGGGCCAGCCCCCGCGAACGCTCCACGGCCTCCGTGTCGCCGCACCTGGCCAGCCAGTTGGCGAGCATCAGGTGCCCCCACTCGGTGAGCACCGACTCGGGGTGGAACTGCACGCCCTCCACCGGCAGTTCACGGTGGCGCAGGCCCATCACGACGCCGGTCTCCGTCCACGCGGTGACCTCCAGCTCCGCGGGGAGGGTGCCGGGCCCGACGGCGAGCGAGTGGTAGCGGGTGGCGGTGAAGGGGGAGGGCAGCCCGGCGAAGACGCCGCCGTTCTCGTGGCTGACCGGGGACGTCTTGCCGTGCAGCAGCTCCGGCGCCCGGTCCACCACACCGCCGTAGGCCACCGCCATGGACTGCATCCCCAGGCAGACGCCGAAGACCGGCAGCCCGGTCCGGGCGCAGTGGCGGACCATGTCGACGCAGACCCCGGCCTCCTCTGGCGTCCCGGGTCCCGGCGAGAGCAGCACCCCGTCGAAGCGGTCCGCGCTCGCGTCGGCGGTGCGCACCTCGTCGTTGCGGAGCACCTCGCACTCGGCGCCGAGCTGGTGGAGGTACTGGACGAGGTTGAAGACGAAGCTGTCGTAGTTGTCGACGACCAGGATGCGCGCGCTCATCCGTTCCGCCCCGTTCCGGTCCCGCCCTCGTCGAGGGTCCCGTCCCCGAACGGCAGCAGCGGCTCAGCCCAGGGGAAGACGTACTGGAAGAGCACGAAGACAACCGCCAGGGCCAGCACGAGCGACAGCAGCGCCCGTACGAGCGCGTTGCCCGGCAGATGCCGCCAGATCCAGCCGTACATGCCGTGTAGCCGTCCCTTCTGTTCTCTCGCGCACCAGAGTACGGGTAGGCGGGCCCGCCGGGGGGCGCAAGCGGGCCAATGCGTCGGACGCCACCTGCTCCCGGGGGCCGCCGCGGCTCCCGGCCCCCGGCCGGGAGGCGGTCCTCAGTCCTCCACCGGGCGGGCGTGGCGGAGGTCGACCGCCCCCGAGTAGCCGGGGAGCGCCACCTCCTCGTGCTCCTCCACCGACCAGCCCAGGCCGTAGGCGTCGACGTACTCGCGGTAGTTCCGCACCGCCGGGGCCCGGTCCAGCGCCTCGCGCAGCTCCTCGGTGCCGCCCACGGCGGTGATGGTGTACGGCGGGGAGTACAGGCGGCCCTGCAGGATCAGGGTGTTGCCGACGCAGCGCACCGCGCTGGTGGAGACCAGCCGCTGGTCCATGACCTTTATGCCGCGGGCTCCCCCGGCCCACAGGGCGTTGACCACGGCCTGGAGGTCCTGCTGGTGGACGACGAGGTCGTTGGGCTGGGGGTCGGGGATGCCGGGCATCCGGGCGGTGGCGTCGGGCGGGGCGTCGTCGAGGGTGACGGTGAGGCCGGCCCCGGAGAGCTCACGGGTGCCCGCGGTCCGCTCCAGGTCCTCGTAGGCGCGCTTCTCGGCCTCGGTGCCGCCGCTGTCGCGCCGGGCCAGGCCGTCGATCTCCCTGCGCAGCCCGGCCACGGAGGAGTCCAGCGCCTGGTTGGAGCGGCTGCGCTCCTGGATGAGGTCGGACAGGCGCAGCATGGAGTCGTCGCTGCGCAGGTCGATGCCCTGGGCGGTGTTGAAGCTGACCCAGAACAGGAAGCCCGCCAGGGCGAAGACGCCGGCGGTCGCGATCCGGAGCGGTTTCGGGCGCCGGAGGGGCCGGAAGCGAGAACTGGTCACCTTACCCTTGTCTCCTTCCAGCACGCGGAAGTACTACGCTAACGGAACCAAGCAGCGTCCCCTCCCCGGCATCCTCCCGGACTGACGTCCCGGACGCCGCCGGGGTGGGATCGTCAGGAACAGAAGCCAGCGCGGTCACGCAGCGCATCGACAGGAGAGTCCCTCGTGCCGAAGTCACGGATCCGCAAGAAGGACGATTTCACGCCGCCGCCGGCGAAGCAGGCCACGAACATCAGTTTCGCGTCCGGGCGGAGCTGGGTCGCGCCGCTGATGCTGGCGCTGTTCCTGATCGGGCTCGCCTGGATCGTCGTCTTCTACGTCACGACGGGCGACCTGCCGCTCAAGTCGATCGGCAACTGGAACATCGTCGTCGGCTTCGGTTTCATCGCGGCGGGGTTCGTCGTCTCCACCCAGTGGAAGTAGCCGCCGGGCACCCCCGGACGGCTACGGTCGAACACGTTATCCACAGCCCTTCCACAGCCCTGGGAAAACTTACGAAGATCTGTGGATAACTTTTTCGGACCGCCCTCGTCCGCAGTGGGCGGTCCCCGCCGGACGCACCGGCGGACCACGGTCTTCCTGGGCAAACGCGCCGGCGTGCGGGAACACGGGGCACCGCTCCGGCCCGCCCACACCATGCACAAGATCCGTCACATGCTGTGGATAACCTCTGGCCACAGCTTCTGTTCGCTGCCCCCGGCCGGGCTCCGGCCGCAACCCGCCGGCCCGCGCCGGGCGAGCCGTTCCGCCCCCGCTTCCGCACCCGGAGCGGGGGCGCGGCGCAACCGCCCCACGGCCGCTCCGGGGCCGCGGCGGCCGGCTCAGCCGACGAGCTGCGCCGTGCGCACCACGCACACCGCCACCACGGCGAGCAGCACCACCGCCATGGTGCCGTACTGCACCAGTGCCCGCCTGCGGCGCGGGGCGTGCACCATCGCGTACGCCACGACGGCTCCCACCACCAGGCCGCCGACGTGCGCCTGCCAGGAGATGCTGGTGCGCATGGCGAAGGTGAAGGCCAGGTTGATCGCCAGCAGCACCAGGATCGGGCGCATGTCGTACCGCATGCGCCGCATCAGCACGGCCGTCGCCCCGAAGAGCCCGAAGACCGCGCCGGAGGCGCCCAGCGACCCCTGGGCCGGCGACTCGGCCGCGTACACCAGCGCGCTGCCGCCCAGCGCGGACAGCAGGTACAGCGCCAGGTACCGCCAGCGGCCCAGGGCGGCCTCCAACTGCGGGCCGAGCCACCACAGGGCCAGCATGTTGAAGCCGATGTGCCAGATCTCCCAATGGAGGAAGGCCGAGGTCAGCATGCGGTGCCACTCGCCGTCCGCGACCCCGACCACCTCGCCGGCGACCGGGTCGTAGGCGTGGCCCAGCATCGTCAGCGAGGCGAGCAGGGACCGGTCGCCGTAGGCGTGCACCAGCACGAAGACCGCCAGGTTGATCCCCAGCAGCACCTTGGTGACCAGGCGCGGGTCCGACGTGACCGCGCCGCCCGCCAGGGTGCGCGGCCGGGAGGCGTCCGGCCCGTGGCCCGTCCCGGATCCCTCGCGCACGCACTCGGGGCACTGGTGGCCGACGGACGCCGGCACCATGCACGCGGGACAGATCGGCCGCTCGCAGCGGACGCACGAGATGCCCGTCTCCCGCTCCGGGTGCCGGTAGCAGTGCCTCACCGCCGGCCCCGGCCCGTCCTGCCGGCCCTGCCGGTCATCCATGGCCACCCCTCGACCCCCTCGTACGCGGAACGCGGGTGCGGCCGCCCGTACGGGCCGCGGACCCCGCGGAGAGCACCGCCCCACCCGTCCTACGGACGGGCGGGGCGGCGGGTTCCCCGAACGCCTCAGCGGCGCTCGACGACGACCGACTCGATCACGACGTCCTGCAGCGGACGGTCGGTGCGCGGGTTCGTCTGCACCGCGGCGATGGCGTCCACGACCTTCTGGCCCGCCTGGTCCGCGACCTCGCCGAAGATCGTGTGCTTGCCCGTCAGCCAGGCCGTCGGGGCGACGGTGATGAAGAACTGGGAGCCGTTGGTGCCCGGCCCGGCGTTGGCCATCGCCAGCAGGTACGGCTTGTTGAAGGCCAGGTCCGGGTGGAACTCGTCGCCGAACTCGTAGCCCGGGCCCCCGGTGCCGTTGCCCAGCGGGTCACCGCCCTGGATCATGAAACCGCTGATCACGCGGTGGAAGACCGTGCCGTCGTACAGCCTGCCGGTGGACTTCTCCCCGGTGGCCGGGTGAACCCACTCGCGCTGGCCCTCGGCGAGCTCGACGAAGTTCTTGACCGTCTTCGGCGCGTGGTCCGGGAAGAGCCGGACGGTGATGTCGCCGTGGTTGGTCTTCAGGGTGGCGTACAGCTGCTCGGCCACGATCTACCTTCCATCTGCCTGTTCGGAACCCTCCGATCCTCGCACAGCCCGGCGCGCCCCGGCGGCGGCGCCGCTTCCGCGGCGTTGTGCGGCCCGGAATCCGCTATAGCCCGGATGCCCGTTGGGGCATGCCTCGCCGCTGTTGCGAAGGCATGATCTTCCTCATGGGTGGAAGGCGGAAGACACATGCCACCGACGAGGAGGAGATCCCGTGACCCGCATGGACAGCGTGCGCAGCGCGACCGACAACGCGAGGGAGACCGTGCGGCACGCCGCGGAAGCGGTGGCGCCGAAGGTCGCCCTGGCGGCCGGACAGGCCAGGTCCACCGTGTACGGACAGTACGCCGCCCATGTCGCCCCCCGGCTGGTGCAGGCCCGTGAGACGCTGCCGCCGGCCGTCGACACGGCCGCCGCCCGGGCGGCCCAGCGCACCCGGGAGGTCGCGCGCACGGCGGGCGAGTACGCCGCCCCCCGCGTCGAGGCCGCCCGGGCCGCCGCCGGACCGGTCCGGGAGGCGGCCGCGGCGCGCTCCGCGGCCGCCGTCGCCGCGCTGCGCGGCGAGCTGACCGCCGAGGACATCCGCCGGATCGCGCGCCGCAGGACCCGCCGGGCGCGTACGGGCCGGGCCTTCAGGAAGCTGGCGGTGATCGGCGTGGTCGCCGGCGGCGCGGCGGCCGTGTGGAAGTGGTGGGAGAAGCAGTCCAGCCCCGACTGGCTGGTCGAACCCCCGGCCGCCACCGAGATCAGCGGCGGCGAGGCCCTCATGGAGAGCGGCGGCAACCCCGAGCCCGAGGCCGGGCACCGCTCCGACTCCGGCGCGACCGACTCCGACGTGGCCGCCGACGCCTCCTCCGGCACCGCCGACACCGCCGACGCGGAGACCGCGGCGGCGGAAGAGGAGCGCTGACGGCCCCGCGTCCCGCCCGCCCGTCGTCCGCCGCCCCCGCGGCGGCCCCGGCCCCGGTGGCGGCCGGTGACGGCGCGGGACGGAGCACCCCGGCAACGCCGCAGGCCCGGCGCCGGGAACCATCGTGGTTTCCGGCACCGGGCCTGTGTGCGTGTGGAGCTTAGGGGAGTCGAACCCCTGACATCTGCCATGCAAAGACAGCGCTCTACCAACTGAGCTAAAGCCCCGCCGTCACCAGAGTACCCAATGTCCGGGGTCGGTTCCGACCGGGTATCGATACGCGCCCGCGCGCTCCGTAGGATGCTCCGCAAGTTCGCTTGAGCGAAGCGGACACGGGGACACAGGGGAGATGCGATGGACGCAGCACAGCAGGAGGCCACCGCGAGGGCAAGGGAACTCCAGAGCCAGTGGTACGGGGAGCCCCTGGGCGTCCTCTTCCGGAGGCTCATCGACGACCTCGGCCTCAACCAGGCCAGGCTCGCGACCGTGCTGGGGCTCTCCGCGCCCATGCTCTCCCAGTTGATGAGCGGTCAGCGCGCGAAGATAGGCAACCCGGCCGTCGTCCAGCGGGTCCAGGCGCTCCAGGAGCTGGCCGGCGAGGTGAGCAAGGGCGTGGTCACCGCCGCCGAGGCGACCCAGCGCATGGACGAGATCCGCCGCACCGCGGGGGGCAACGTGCTGAGCACCGCCTCCCAGATCACCCCCTCCGGCGGACAGGCCACGACCGTCAAGCGCGTCGTGCGCGAGATCCAGGCGCTGCTGCGCTCGGTGTCCGACGCGGCCGACATCATCGACGCCGCGGGCACCCTCGCCCCCACCCACCCCGAACTGGCAGAGTTCCTCCGGGTGTACGGCGCCGGGAAGACGGCGGACGCGGTCCGGCACTACGAGGCGCACCAGGCCTGAGCCCGGCCGTCCGGGCCGGGGCGGCCGGCGGACGTGACGGGCGCGCGGACACGCGGGAACGCGGACACACGGACAGGGGCGGGCACGGCGCGATGGGTGAGGTCTTCGCTGGCCGGTACGAGCTGGTCGACCCGATCGGACGCGGCGGGGTGGGCGCCGTCTGGCGCACCTGGGACCACCGGCGCAGACGCTACGTGGCGGCCAAGGTCCTCCAGCAGAGCGACGCGCACACCCTGCTGCGGTTCGTCCGCGAGCAGGCGCTGCGCATCGACCACCCCCACGTGCTGGCCCCCATGAGCTGGGCCGCCGACGACGACAAGGTCCTGTTCACCATGGACCTCGTCCGCGGTGGCTCGCTCGCCCACCTCATCGGCGACTACGGGCCGCTGCCCCCGGCGTACGTGTGCGTCCTGCTCGACCAGCTGCTGTCGGGCCTGACCGCGGTGCACGCCGAGGACGTGGTGCACCGCGACGTCAAGCCCGCCAACGTGCTGCTGGACGCCACCGGCACCGGCCGTCCCCACCTGCGGCTGTCCGACTTCGGCATCGCGATGCGCAAGGGCGAACCCCGGCTGACCGAGGCCGACTACGTGATGGGCACGCCCGGCTACTTCGCCCCCGAGCAACTCCTGGGCGCCGAACCCGACTTCCCCGCCGACCTGTACGCGGTCGGGCTGGTCGCGGTGTACCTGCTCACCGGCCGGAAACCGGACTCCCGGGCGCTGGTGGAGGCCTACGCCGACGGGATCCCGCCCACGCCGCAGGGCGTCCCCGAGCCGCTGTGGCAGGTGCTGGGAACCCTGCTGCACCCCGATCCGGACCACCGGTTCCGCACGGCGACGGGGGTGCGGAAGGCGCTGGCGGCCGCGGTGGAGCTGCTGCCGGAGGACCCCGCCGCGGAGGAGGAGGCCGTCGAGGTCTTCGACCAGGTGGGCCCGCTGCCGCCGGGCTTCGGGCCGGACGGCCCCGAGCGGCCGGGCGGTCCGGGCGTGCCCGGCGGGCACGGCTCCGGGGGACGCCCCGCGTCCGCCGGGCGGCACGGCGCCCCGCAGCCTCCGCCCGCGGGGCCGCCGGCCCCGCCGACCCCGCCGTCCCGGCCGGTGAAGCCGCCGGCACCGTCGCCGGACACCGGCGGCTTCCCCCTGCCGCCGCCCGTCCGGGAGGTGCCCCGGCCCCCGGAGCAGGCACCGCCGGCGCATCACCCCGGGCCCGCGCCGGATCCCGCGCCGACGCCTCGAACGGTCCCCGGGGGCGAGCCGCACCGGCCGCCCCTCCCGTACCCGGCGCCGTCCCCGCCCCCGGAGCCCCGCCGGGACCCGTACGCGGACCCGTACGGGGACCCGTACGGGGACCCGCCCCGCGCGGTGGCGCCCCCGACCCGGCCCTACACCGCCGGCCACCCGCCCGCCTCCGTGCCCGTCACCGCTCACCCGGAGCCTGCACCCCCGCCGTCCGCACCGCCGCCGTCCGAGCCGCCGCCGTCCGTACGGGCGGCGGGGGCGCCCGGACGCGCCTCGCACCGCGCGGTGCCCGCGCGGAAGCCCGGTCCGCCCCCCGCGGTGGCCCTCCCCGTCCTGGCCCTCGCCCTGCTCTGCATCGCCGTGGGCCTCTGGGCCCTCGGCCAGGCCTGATCCCGGGGCGGGCGCGGGGTCAGCGGGCGCGGGCGGCGCCCCGCCTGGCCAGGACGGTCCACAGGCCGAGGCCGGCCAGCAGCGCGACCCCCGTCCCGATGCCGGCCCAGCCCACCACCCGCAGGGTCCCACCGCTCCCGGCCCCCGCCTCCCGGGCCGCCGCGCTCCGTTCCCGGGCGGTGGATACGGGGCCGTCCGCGGCCACCCCGAAGCCCTCGCGGGCGGCGTCCCCGGCGTATCCGGGTCCGGGCCGCGGAGCGCCCTCGACGCGGGTGCGCAGCACCAGCGGAACCGCGCCGTCGACGCTCCCGGCCAGGTCCTCGTGGGCGTGCACCGCGATGTAGTACCACCCGGCGAAGCGCGTGTCGCCGAGTTCCGTCCCGCTCGCGTAGCGGTTGGCGTAGGCGACGCGCTGGCTCGCCACGGAGAGCCGGGCGGGCCTGGCGGCCTGGTAGCCCTGGGACTGGGTGGTGATCCGGCCGCGTGCGGTGTTGTAGAAGTCCACCCGCAGGGCGTTGCCGACATACGGGGCGTTCCCGGAGCCCGCCGCCCCGAACTCCACCTCGGTGAAGAGGCGCTGGCCCCAGTCGAGCGGCACCCGGTAGAAGCGGGTCTCGCCGGGCCGCAGTTCGTCGCTCCAGTTGCCCTCGTCCATGCGGGCGGCGTCGTTGAAGCCGGTGCCGCCGCGCAGGGGCCTGGTCCGCCCGGTCGGCGGCGCGGGCGGCACGGGCGTCTCCATGGGGGGCGGGGAGGCGTCGGCGGGCTCCTTCAGCCCCGGCTCGCGCATGAAGCGGATCTCCAGGGGCCAGCGCCCGGCGGCGCCGGCGAGGCCCGCGGAGGCACCGGACGGGTCCGCCCCCCGGCGCTCGACGGAGAAGACGTACTCCCCGGCCTCCTGGCAGTAGCCGTCCCGCCTGATCATCCGCCAGGCGTGGTCGGCGATCGGCCGGGCGGACTCCCCGCTGCCGAAGTCGACCGAGGACTCACCGCAGTTGGCGCCTTCGGCGGAGCGCAGCGAGACCTCGATGCCCTCGTTCCCGCCGACGTCGCTGCCCGGTTCGGGCAGCGCGACGGCGGAGATCCACACGTCGGAGCTGTCGTCCAGGACGGCCCGGTAGTCCTTCCGCTCCCCCGGCCCGATCTCGTCGGTGTGGAAACCGGGTTCGATGGACGGCGGGGTCCCGCCGCCCGTGCTGCCGGTGACGCGCCGGGCGTCGGGGGCCGTGGCGTAAGAGGGCAGGCCGTCCGGTCCCGCCGCGGGGAGCGCCGCCCCCGCCGTCCCCGGCAGCACGGCGGCCGTGCACAGCGCCGCCGCGGCGGCCAGGCCGGCGCTCCCGGCCGTGCGTCCCGTGCGCCCCATCACCGCAGCCCCTCCCGTCGTCCCGGCCGTGCCCGCGCCCGTACCGCCGCGCCGCTCCGTCCGGCGCGGCGGCCCGGTCCGGGCCCCCCGGGGCCCCGTCCTCCGGTTCCCCGGGCCATCCTGCACCGCCGGGGCCCGGCCTGTCGCGGGTGACCGCGCGCCTCCGCCGCGCGAGGCCCTTCGTGACACGGCGGAGCCCCGGCCGGGACGGCCGGGGCTCCGCTCGGAAGTTCCGGATGCTCTCAGACGCCCGAACCTGCGGGCACGGAGTCGGTCGCCTCCGTCCACAGATCCTGCTCGGCGCGGTCCGCCTGGATCTGGCGGTACACGAGGAGCCCGCCCACGGCGGCCAGTGCGATCAGGAGAAGCTTCTTCACCGCGCTACCTCGTCCTTCATAGACGTTGGGACCTACTGGCGCCCGATGATACCCAAGCGAACAGCGCCGCGAAGCGACCGACTCGGCCCCTGGACGCCCGTACGGCGCACCGGTGGGCCGGGGGACGCGGACCCCGTGCCACAGCCCCTCACGAGGCCGCACACCGCCGCTGTGACGGACGGCACACAGGCCCCGGCGCGTGCCGCCCGCGTCCCGGTGGACCGGGTCCCGGTGGACCGGGGGCGCGGGCACCGGAACCCGGGGCGGAATGCCGGAAGCCCGGAACCTCCGAGAGGTTCCGGGCTTCCGGTCGCCGTGGGGCTAACAGGACTTGAACCTGTGGCCTCTTCCTTATCAGGGAAGCGCTCTAACCGTCTGAGCTATAGCCCCGCGCTGCACCGAAAGATTAGCGCACTTCAGCCGCGTCCCAAAATCGAGTGGTCCGCGGCCTGAGCGGGTGCGGCGCCCGGGGCGACCCGGCGGTCACTCGTCCTCGGCGAGCGTCACCTCGACACCGCCCACGAACCCGGCCGACATGTTGTAGATGAACGCCCCCAGCGTGGCCAGGGCCGTGGCCAGCACCACGTCGATCACGGCGACGACGGCGGTGAACGTCAGCACCCTGGACAGGGAGAGGAAGCCCTCCAGGTCGAAGCCGCCGCCGCTGTCGGTGGAGGTGGCCTCGCTGACCATCCCGCCGACGGCGGAGAAGACGCCCATGGCGTCCATGACCATCCACAGCACCGCCACCGCGATGACCGTGCAGATCCCCAGGGCTATCGACAGCAGGAAGCCGACCTTCATCACCGACCACGGATCGACCTTGGCCACCCGCAGCCGCGCCTTGCGCGTCCTGGGGACGGTGCGGGCGTCGGTGCGCGGCCTGCGCACGACGTCCTGGAAGTCGTCCGGGGCGTCCTGGACGGCCGTCTGGCCGGTCGCCTGGTTCCGGCCGCCGCGCGGCTGCGGCTGCGCGGCCCGGGGCGGCGGGGTGCTGCCCGGCGGGGCCGGATAGGCCTGCGGCGGGTGGTGCGGCTGCGGCGCGCTCGCGTTCGGCTGGGCCTGCGGCTGCGGCTGCGGGTGGGCACTGGTCACGGTTGTTCCCCCACGGTGGGATTCGCCCTCGTAGCGAGCGTCGTCAGCGGCCGGCCCGCGGGCGCGGACGGACGGCGCTCTGCCCGCGCCGCCGTCCGCGCCCGTGGTGTCCCGCTCACGATCTGCCTACTCCTGGTTGTCTTCCTGTGCGGCCTGTGCGGCCGCCGCCGGGGAAGACGTCTCCGCGGCCTCCGCGGTGCCGTCCTCGGCCTCGGCTTCGGCCTCGACCTCCTCGGCCTCGCGGCCCGCCTCGGCGTTGCGCGCGATGCCGACCACGGCGTCGCGCTTGCCGAGGTTGATCAGTTGGACACCCATCGTGTCACGACCGGTCTCCCTGACCTCGTCGACCCGGGTCCGGATCACGCCGCCGCCGAGGGTGATGGCGAGGATCTCGTCCGTCTCCTCGACCACCAGGGCACCCACCAGCGAACCCCGGTCCTCGACGATCTTGGCCGCCTTGATGCCCAGACCGCCGCGGCCCTGGACCCGGTACTCGTCCACGGGCGTGCGCTTCGCGTACCCGCCGTCGGTGGCGGTGAACACGAACGTACCGGCTCGCACGACGTTCATCGAGAGCAGCTCGTCCCCTTCGCGGAAACTCATGCCCTTCACACCCGAGGTGGCACGGCCCATCGGGCGCAGCGCGTCGTCGGTGGCGGTGAACCGGATCGACTGCGCCTTCTTGCTGATCAGCAGCAGGTCGTCCGCGGGCGAGACCAGTTCGGCGCCGATCAGCTCGTCCTCGCGGCCGTCCTCCAGCTCGCGGAGGTTGATGGCGATGACACCGCCGGAGCGCGGGGAGTCGTAGTCCTTCAGCGGAGTCTTCTTCACCAGGCCCGACTTGGTGGCCAGCACCAGGTACGGCGCGGCCTCGTAGTCCCGGATCGCCAGGATCTGGGCGATCGTCTCGTCCGGCTGGAACGCCAGCAGGTTGGCGACGTGCTGGCCGCGCGCGTCGCGCCCGGCGTCCGGCAGCTCGTACGCCTTCGCCCGGTAGACCCGCCCCTTGTTGGTGAAGAACAGCAGCCAGTTGTGGGTCGTGGTGACGAAGAAGTGGTCGACGATGTCGTCCTCGCGCAGCTTCGCGCCGCGCACCCCCTTGCCGCCGCGCCGCTGCGAGCGGTAGTCGTCGGTCTTCGTCCGCTTGACGTAGCCGCCGCGGGTGATGGTGACGACGATGTCCTCCTCGGCGATCAGGTCCTCGATGGACATGTCGCCCTCGAAGGGCACCAGCTTGCTGCGCCGGTCGTCGCCGTACTTCTCGACGATCGCGGCGAGCTCCTCGCTGATGATCCTCCGCTGCTTCTCGGGGGAGGCCAGGATGGAGTTGTACTCGTCGATCTTCGCCTGGAGGTCGTCGTGCTCCGCGGTGATCTTCTGCCGCTCCAGGGCGGCCAGGCGGCGCAGCTGCATCTCCAGGATGGCGTTCGCCTGGATCTCGTCGATGGACAGCAGGCCCATCAGGCCCTCGCGCGCCACCTCGACGGTGTTGCTGCGCCGGATCAGGGCGATGACCTCGTCGATCGCGTCCAGCGCCTTGAGCAGGCCCCGCAGGATGTGGGCGCGCTCCTCGGCCTTGCGCAGCCGGTAGCGGGTGCGGCGGACGATGACGTCGACCTGGTGGCTGACCCAGTTGCGGATGAAGGCGTCCAGCGACAGGGTGCGCGGCACCCCGTCGACCAGGGCCAGCATGTTGGCGCCGAAGTTGGTCTGCAGGTCGGTGTGCTTGTAGAGGTTGTTCAGCACGACCTTGGCGACCGCGTCCCGCTTGAGGACGATCACCAGGCGCTGGCCGGTGCGGGAGGACGTTTCGTCGCGGACGTCCGCGATGCCGGCGATCCTCCCGTCCTTGACCAGCTCGGCGATCTTCAGCGCCAGGTTGTCCGGGTTGACCTGGTAGGGCAGCTCGGTGACGACCAGGCACTGGCGGCCCTGGATCTCCTCGACCTCGACCACCGCGCGCATCGTGATCGAGCCGCGGCCGGTGCGGTAGGCCTCCTCGATGCCCTTGCGGCCCACCACCAGCGCGCCGGTGGGGAAGTCGGGCCCCTTGATCCGCTCCAGCAGCGCCTCCAGCAGCTCCTCGGCGGAGGCCTCGGGGTGCTCCAGGCACCACTGGGCGCCGGCGGCCACCTCGCGCAGGTTGTGCGGCGGGATGTTGGTGGCCATGCCGACCGCGATGCCCGCCGAGCCGTTGACCAGCAGGTTGGGGATGCGCGACGGCAGGACCGTCGGCTCCTGGTTGCGGCCGTCGTAGTTGTCCTGGAAGTCGACGGTCTCCTCGTCGATGTCCCGGAGCATCTCCATGGCCAGCGGGGCCATCTTGCACTCGGTGTAGCGCATGGCCGCCGCCGGGTCGTTGCCCGGCGAGCCGAAGTTGCCGTTGGAGTCCACCAGCGGCATCCGCATCGACCACGTCTGGGCCAGGCGGACCAGGGCGTCGTAGATGGAGGTGTCGCCGTGCGGGTGGTAGGTGCCCATCACGTCGCCGACGACGCGGGCGCACTTGTAGAAGCCCTTCTCGGGCCGGTAGCCGCCGTCGTACATCGCGTACAGCACGCGGCGGTGCACCGGCTTGAGGCCGTCGCGCACGTCGGGCAGCGCACGCGAGACGATCACGCTCATCGCGTAGTCGAGGTACGAGCGCTGCATCTCGGTCTCGAGGCTGACCGGTTCCACGCGGGCACCGGCGCTCTCGTCGACCACGGGCGTGCCCGCGGGGACGGCGGGGACGGGGGCGTCCCCTTCGGGGGACGTCTGGGAGGTCTCGTCGGCCATGGGTGGCTATCGTTCCTTTTCGTTCTGCGGCGTACGGCCGACTCAGATGTCGAGGAAGCGGACGTCCTTGGCGTTGCGCTGGATGAACGAGCGCCTGGCCTCCACGTCCTCCCCCATCAGGATCGAGAACAGGTCGTCCGCGGCGGCCGCGTCGTCCAGCGTCACCTGGCGCAGCACCCGGTGGGCCGGGTCCATGGTGGTGATGCGCAGTTCCTCGGCGTTCATCTCGCCCAGGCCCTTGAAGCGCTGCACCGAGTCGTCCCTGATGCGCTTGCCCTGCTCGCGGCCGAGCCGGATCAGGCTGTCGCGCTCGCGGTCCGAGTAGGCGTACTCGAACTCGTCGCGCGACCACTTGATCTTGTACAGCGGCGGCTGCGAGAGGTAGACGTGGCCGGCCTCGACCAGCGGCCGCATGAAGCGGAACAGCAGCGTCAGCAGCAGGGTGTTGATGTGCTGGCCGTCGACGTCGGCGTCCGCCATCAGGATGATCTTGTGATAGCGGAGCTTGGCGATGTCGAAGTCCTCGTGGATCCCGGTGCCGAAGGCCGAGATCAGCGCCTGGACCTCCTGGTTCTGCAGAACCTTGTCGATCCGCGCCTTCTCCACGTTCAGGATCTTGCCGCGGATCGGGAGGATGGCCTGGTACTGCGGGTTGCGGCCGGACTTGGCCGAGCCGCCCGCGGAGTCGCCCTCGACGATGAAGATCTCGCACTTGGACGGGTCGTTGGACTGGCAGTCGCTCAGCTTGCCCGGCAGCGACGCCGTCTCCAGCAGGCCCTTGCGCCGCGTCAGGTCGCGGGCCTTGCGGGCCGCCACCCGGGCGGTGGCCGCCTGGATGCCCTTGCGGATGATGTCGGCGGCCTCGTTCGGGTTGCGGTCCAGCCAGTCGCCGAAGTGCTCGTGGACGATCTTCTGGACGAAGGTCTTCACCTCGGTGTTGCCCAGCTTCGTCTTGGTCTGGCCCTCGAACTGCGGCTCGCTCAGCTTCACCGAGATGATCGCCGTCAGGCCCTCGCGGATGTCCTCGCCCGTGAGGTTGTCGTCCTTCTCCCGCAGCAGCTTCTTCTCCCGCGCGTAGCGGTTGACCAGACCGGTCAGCGCCGCCCGGAAGCCCTCCTCGTGGGTACCGCCCTCGTGGGTGTGGATGATGTTCGCGAAGCTGTAGACGCCCTCGGTGTACTGGGCGTTCCACTGCATCGCGATCTCCGCCGAGAGCATCCGCTCCTTGTCCTCCGCCTCGAAGTGGATCACCGAGGGGTGGACCGGCTCGCCCTTGCGGGAGTTGAGGTGGCGGACGAAGTCGACGATGCCGCCCTCGTAGTGGTAGCGCACGAAGCGCGGCTTGTCGTCCTCGGCGTCGTCCGCGGTGTCCGCACCCGCCGTCTGCCTGGCGGCCGCCCGCTCGTCGGTCAGCGTGATCGTCAGACCGCGGTTGAGGAACGCCATCTCCTGGAAACGGCGCGAGAGCGTCTCGAAGGAGTAGTCGGTCGTGTCGAAGATGTCGCCGTCCGCCCAGAAGGTGACGGACGTCCCCGTCTCGTCGGTGGCCTCGCGCCGCTGCAGCGGCGCGACCGGCGCGCCCATCTTGTAGTCCTGCGTCCACCGGTGGCCGTCGGTCCGGATCTCCACCGACAGCCTGGTCGACAGCGCGTTGACCACCGAGACGCCCACACCGTGCAGACCGCCGGAGACGGCGTAGCCGCCGCCGCCGAACTTGCCGCCCGCGTGCAGCACCGTCAGCACGACCTCGACGGCCGGCTTGCCCTCGGAGGGGACGATGCCCACCGGGATGCCGCGGCCGTTGTCGACGACCCGGACGCCGCCGTCGGCCAGCAGCGTCACGTCGATGGTGTCCGCGTAGCCGGCCAGCGCCTCGTCGACGGAGTTGTCGACCACCTCCTGCACGAGGTGATGAAGGCCACGCTCACCGGTGGACCCGATGTACATCCCGGGCCGCTTGCGGACCGCGTCCAGGCCCTCCAGGACCGTGATCGCACTGGCGTCGTACGACGAATCGCCGCCTCCGGCGCCGGGGGCGGACGAGGTCGCGGACGGTACGGGGATCTCCCCGCCGGAGGCAGGGTAGGTTTCGTTGGAGTTGCCGGAATCGGCCACGAAGCGCCCTTTCTGGCACAGCACAAGCCTCCCCCTGCGCCCGGAGACGGAGCCCCCTGGGGACCCCTTCCGCACCTGCAGGAGCGGCTGCGTCGTTCGACATGTTCCGCAATGAGGCGGGTGTTCCTCCAGTCTACCGGTACCACTGACAACGATGGGGGTTTGCCGGTACCTGGGCCCGCATGTGCCGCCCTGAACCGGGCTCCGCCGAATCCCCATATGCGGACCGGCCCCCCAGAGCGCTCACAGCGGCATTCAGCGCTTCAGCTCGTCAGCGCTCCATCACGGTCGGCACGCCTCCCGGAGCCCTCCCGGAGTGACGCCTTCCGCGCCCGGTCCCGGGGTGGAGGCGAGGCGGAGGAAAGAAGGAGGAGAAGGGGAGGCGGCGGTGGCGGAACGGGACGGAGGGGACGCATCCGCACCGGGCGCGGCGTGGCGGCGCCCGGCCGGGCCGGGGCACCGGGCGGCCCGTCAACCGTAGGTGTCACCCGGTCCCCTGCTGCCCGGCGCCCGCAGCGGACCGTGCCGGGTGTCCGGCGCCTCCGGCCCCCGCACCCTGATCAGCTTCACCGACCCCTGGCCCAGGTCGGCGTTGAGCCGCGCCACGAGCTGCGGCGCCAGCAGCCGCACCTGCGTCGCCCACGCCGTCGAGTCGCAGCGCACCGACAGCACCCGCGCCTGCTCGTCGTACGACTGCGGTACGCAGTGCCGCGCCAGGTCCGGCCCCACCAGCTCCGGCCAGCGGCCCATCACGCCGCCGACCGCCATCGGCATCTCCCAGCCGCGTTCGGTCTTCAGCCGCTCGATCGCCGCACCCAGCGGCAGCGGGTCACGGCCGTCCCGCCGCGCGCCCGACCGCAGCCCGCCGGTACGGGCCTGCCGCTTCTGCCGCGCCGCCGCGCCGCGTGCCCTGGCCTGCTCCCGGGCCGCCCGCAGCGCCACCCGCGCCAGGTCCACCCCGGAGAGCTCCGCCGACGGCGCCGGAACCCTCGCCCCGCCGGCCGCCGCACCCTCGGCCCCCACGGGCCCGTCCCCGCTCACAGACGGGTCACCTCCCCGTTCCCGACCGCGTACCGCGCCCCGGCCAGCGTCTCGGGCACGTCCTCCTCCACCGCCGCCGTCACCAGCACCTGCTCCCCGTGCGCCACCAGTTCCGCCAGCCGCTCGCGCCGGCGCACGTCCAGCTCGGCGAAGACGTCGTCGAGCACCAGCACCGGCTCG
Organism: Streptomyces desertarenae; assembly: GCF_042681365.1. NCBI lineage: Bacteria > Bacillati > Actinomycetota > Actinomycetes > Kitasatosporales > Streptomycetaceae > Streptomyces > Streptomyces desertarenae. The sequence continues at coordinate 119,049 of NZ_JBHUFU010000002.1, forward strand.
TTGCCCTCGCCGCGCAGCAGGTCGTACGAGGCCAGGCGCAGCGCCAGCGCGTACGACCACGACTCCCCGTGGCTCGCGTACCCCTTGGCGGGCAGCTCTCCCAGGTTCAGCAGCAGGTCGTCGCGGTGCGGGCCCACCAGCGTCACACCCCGCTCGATCTCCTGGCGGCGGGCGTCGGCCAGCGCCGCCAGCATGCCCTCGTAGAGCTCCTCCCGGCCGGTGCCCTCCACCGGCGAGCGGTACTCCAGCACCACGGGCCCGCCCCCCGGCGCCAGCCGCTCGTACGCCTTGTCCGCCAGCGGCCCCAACGCGGCCACCAGCGCCGTGCGGTGGGCCAGCAGCTCCGCGCCGGCCCGGGCCAGGTGCTGGTCCCACACGTCCAGCGTGGACAGCGCGCCCCCTCCGGAGCCGCCGCCGTGCCGGCGCGCCATCGCCGCCGTCTTCAGCAGGGTGTTGCGCTGCTTGAGCACCCGCTCGTAGTCCGCCCGCACCCCCGCCATGCGCGGCGAGCGCGCCGTCACCAGCTCGTCCAGGAACCGCCGCCGCTCGCCGGGGTCGCCCTTGACCAGCGCCAGATCCTCCGGCGCGAACAGCACCGTGCGCACGATGCCCAGCACGTCCCGCGGCCTGACCTGCGAAGACCGGTTGATCCGGGCCCGGTTGGCCCGCCCCGGGTTCAACTCCAGCTCCACCAGCTGCTGCCGGTCGCCCTGCCGGACGGCCGCCCGCACGATCGCGCGGTCCGCCCCCCGCCGCACCAGGGGCGCGTCGGAGGAGACCCGGTGGCTGCCCAGGGTGGCGAGGTAGCCGACGGCCTCGACGAGGTTGGTCTTCCCCTGCCCGTTCGGGCCGACGAAAGCGGTGACGCCCGGATCGAGCGGAACCTCGACCCGGGCGTACGACCGGAAGTCGGCCAGCGACAGATGCGTGACGTGCATCGGATCCTTGGGCCGGTCAGCCGCCGACGGGCGGGGTGACGTCCGCGCCGGGGGAGTCGGCGCCCTTCTCGCCGCCGGCCGCCGCGGTGACCGCGTGGCCGCCGAACTGGTTGCGCAGCGCGGCGATCATCTTCATCTGCGGGGAGTCGTCCTGGCGGGAGGCGAACCGGGCGAAGAGCGAGGCCGTGATCGCCGGCAGCGGCACGGCGTGGTCGATCGCCGCCTCCACCGTCCAGCGGCCCTCGCCGGAGTCGGCCGCGTAGCCGCGCAGCGCCGCCAGGTGCTCGTCGTCGTCCAGCGCGCGGACGGCCAGGTCCAGCAGCCAGGAGCGGATGACCGTGCCCTCCTGCCAGGAGCGGAAGACCTCGCGGACGTCGGTGACGGCGTCGGCGGCCTCCAGCAGCTCCCAGCCCTCGGCGAAGGCCTGCATCATCGCGTACTCGATGCCGTTGTGGACCATCTTGGCGAAGTGGCCCGCGCCCACCCTCCCGGCGTGCACGGAACCGAACTCGCCCTCCGGCTTGAGCGCGTCGAAGATCGGCTGGACCCTGGCGACGTTCTCGGGGTCGCCGCCGTACATCAGCGCGTAGCCGTTCTCCAGCCCCCACACGCCGCCCGAGACACCGCAGTCCACGAAGCCGATGCCCTTGGCCGCCAGCTCCTCGGCGTGCCGCTCGTCGTCCGTCCAGCGGGAGTTGCCGCCGTCCACGACGACGTCGCCGGGGGAGAGCAGCTCGCCCAGTTCGTCGATCGTCGACTGGGTCGGGCCGCCGGCCGGGACCATGACCCACACCACCCGCGGGGCCTGCAGCGCGTCCACGAGCTCCCGGAGGCTGTGGACATCGGTGAGATCCGGGTTGCGGTCGAATCCGACGACGGTGTGGCCTGCGCGGCGGATGCGCTCGCGCATGTTGCCGCCCATCTTGCCGAGACCGACGAGACCGAGCTCCATCAGGGGGCCTTTCTTCGGTGTCCTGGTGTTGCGTACCCGGGTACGAGCCTACGCCGGGGGGTGCCGCGCACAGCTGCGGGCACACCCCGCTCGTATGCGCGCGAACCGGCGGTCCCACGCCCTCCCGCGGGCCGCGGCGCGGGCCCGGAGGGGGCGGCCGGAACCCCGCGGGAAGCGCTGCCGGCGGCCGGGGCCGGGCCGCCCGCTGCGGGCGGCTCCCGCTCCCGCCGGGCCGGCCGGGCTCAGCCCGACAGCCGCACCGGCATGATCAGGTACTTGTACGTCTCATCCGCCTCGGCGTCCACCGCGGGCCTGCCGCTGAGCAGGGCCGGCTTGGTGGAGGTGGTGAAGGACAGCTGGGCGACCGGGGCGTCGATCGCGCTCAGGCCCTCCAGCAGGAAGCCGGGGTTGAAGGCGATCGAGATGTCCTCGCCCTCCAGCTGCGCGTCCACCCGCTCCACAGCCTGTGCGTCGTCGCTGGAGCCCGCCTCCAGGATCAGCACGCCCTGCTCGAAGGTCAGACGGACGGGGGTGTTCCGCTCGGCCACCAGCGAGACGCGCTTGACCGCCTCCACGAAGGGGGCCGTCTCGATCACGGCGACGGAGTTGAACTCCGTCGGGAAGAGCGTGCGGTACTTGGGGAGGTCGCCCTCCAGCAGGCGGGTCGTCGTCCGCCGCCCGTTGCCCTCGAAGCCGATCAGGCCCTCGCCCGCACCCGATCCGGACAGCGCCAGCGTCACCTCGTCGCCGCCGCTGAGCGACTTCGCCGTGTCCAGGAGCGTCTTGGCCGGCACCAGGGCGACCGCGGAGGCGTCCGGCGTCTCGGGCTTCCACAGGAACTCGCGGACGGCGAAGCGGTAGCGGTCGGTGGAGGCCAGGGTGACGGTGTCGCCCTCGATCTCGATCCGCACACCGGTGAGCACCGGCAGGGTGTCGTCGCGCCCGGCGGCGATGGCGACCTGGGCGGCGGCCGCGGCGAAGACCTCACCGGGGACGGTGCCGGTCGCGCCCGGCATCTGGGGAAGCGCCGGGTACTCCTCCACAGGCAGTGTGTGGAGCGTGAACCGCGAGGAGCCGCAGACGACGCTCACCCGCACACCCTCTGTGGAAATCTCGACGGGGCGGTTGGGAAGGGCTCGGGAGATGTCCGCGAGGAGGCGGCCGGAGACCAGGACCGTCCCCTCCTCCTCCACGTCCGCCTCCACCGAGACCCGCGCCGAGACCTCGTAGTCGAAGCCGGACAGGCTCAGCGAACCCTCCTCGGCCTTCAGCAGGAGCCCCGCGAGAACCGGCACCGGAGGCCGGGCCGGGAGGCTGCGGGCCGCCCAGGCCACCGCCTCCGCGAGGACGTCGCGCTCCACCCGGATCTTCACTTAAGCCGCCTCCCGCTGTTGCTGGCTGCTCGCCTTGCTGGTCTTCGTCGTCGGCTTGTCGCCGGGGACCAGTCTGACGCACACCGCTGACAGGAGGGACGGGTCGGGGTCAAGTCGGCGGGAGGGGCGCGGAGGGCGGCCGGACCGAGTTGTGCACAGGCCCCGTTTCCGATCGAAGTTCGCGCTTTATCTCCGTGGTCGTAGTAGTAGGGCCTGTGGAAACCGGGGATAACTCCGTATTCCCAGGTCAGAGCGGAGATTTTGTCCACCGGCCCTGTGGGCGCGGCAGTGGACGACGAGGGGGTGGCTGTGGACGCCGGGGACTTGTGCACACCTGATTCACAGCCGGCCGTGACTTCTCCCCAGCGGCGCCCACAGTTTTACCCAGGTTCTCAACAGGCCAACCGGACCTCATGGTGTGATGCCTTTCACACGGACCGGTGAAGATGCGCGCCGTGTTGTCGAACAGTGGACAGGCCTGTGGAAGACAGGGGAAAAGCTGTGCACAACACGGCTTCGGCTGTGGGTCGGCGGTGGACAACCCGTCCCGCCCGTGACGGGCGCGTTCGGCGTCCACAGCCTGTGGATAACGGCTGGCCACAGGTCCACAGGCGGCTGACCTGCCCCATTTGATCATCCTGAGCCCCGCCTGTGGACGCTTTCGGGACAACCGGACGGTCCCCAGAGTGTGGATGGAAGAAAGTCGGAGAATCTGTGGATCGTCGGCGTCCGGAGCATCCCGATTCGAACAGCGGGCTGCCGGGGAGCGCCTCCCCCGGGCCGTGCGCGGTGGCGCGGCAGGGCTGCGGAGTACCGGAGGCGGGCGCGGAAGGGGTGTGGGGACGGCCGTGGACGGCCGTCCGGTGCCGGGCGGGGCCGCGGGCGGCGGCGTCCACAGCTGCGGGTGCCCGCCGGAGGCGCGGAGACGAGGGGGCGCCCCCTTACCGCGCACCGGAGAGGCGGCAGGGGGCGGCGGGGGCGACCGGGCCGCGGCGGAGGAGGTGGAGCCCGGCGGCACGACGGGCGCGGACGGCCGGCGGTCCCCCGCGTGCGGAGGGAGCGGCCGTCAGGCGTTCTTGATGCGGTTGGTCAGCTCGGTGACCTGGTTGTAGATGGACCGCCGCTCGGCCATCAGGGCGCGGATCTTGCGGTCGGCGTGCATGACGGTGGTGTGGTCGCGGCCGCCGAACTGGGCGCCGATCTTCGGCAGCGACAGGTCGGTCAGCTCACGGCACAGGTACATGGCGATCTGCCGCGCGGTGACCAGGACGCGGCTGCGCGAGGAGCCGCACAGGTCCTCCACCGTCAGCCCGAAGTAGTCGGCCGTCGCCGCCATGATGTTGGTGGCGGTGATCTCCGGGGCGGTGTCCTCGCCGCCGGGGATCAGGTCCTTCAGGACGATCTCGGTCAGGCCCAGGTCCACGGGCTGCCGGTTGAGGCTGGCGAAGGCCGTGACCCGGATCAGGGCGCCCTCCAGCTCGCGGATGTTGCGCGAGATGCGGGAGGCGATGAACTCCAGCACCTCCGGCGGCGCGTTCAGCTGCTCCTGGACGGCCTTCTTCCGCAGGATCGCGATCCGCGTCTCCAGCTCGGGCGGCTGGACGTCGGTGATCAGGCCCCACTCGAAGCGGTTGCGCAGCCGGTCCTCCAGGGTGACCAGTTGCTTGGGCGGCCGATCGGAGGAGAGCACGATCTGCTTGTTGGCGTTGTGGAGCGTGTTGAAGGTGTGGAAGAACTCCTCCTGCGTCGACTCCTTGCTCGCCAGGAACTGGATGTCGTCGACCAGCAGGATGTCCATGTCGCGGTAGCGCTTGCGGAACGCGTCCGCCTTGCCGTCGCGGATGGAGTTGATGAACTCGTTGGTGAACTCCTCCGAGCTCACGTACCGCACCCGGGTTCCCGGGTAGAGGCTGCGCGCGTAGTGCCCGATGGCGTGGAGCAGGTGCGTCTTGCCCAGGCCGGACTCGCCGTAGATGAACAGCGGGTTGTACGCCTTCGCCGGCGCCTCGGCGACGGCGACCGCGGCGGCGTGCGCGAAGCGGTTGGACGCGCCGATGACGAAGGTGTCGAAGAGGTACTTGGGGTTCAGTCGCGCGGTCGGCTCGCCCGGGCCGGGGGCGGGGGCCGGCTGGGCGGCGAGCGGTCCGGGGGCGCCGCTGGACGCGGGCAGCCGGGGCGCGGCCGCGCGGCCGGTGGCGCCGGAGCCGTCGTAGCGCGGCACCGGCGGCTGGTCGTAGGGGGAGCCGTGGCGGCGGCCCTCGTAGGGGGAGGAGTCGTAGGAGGACGAGTCGTACGGCGGCGCCGGCGACGGGTACGGCTCGCGCGAGGGCTGCCAGGGCTCGCTGTCCTGCGAGCGGGGCCAGGCGCCGGGCTGGTGCTGCCGGGGGGAGCGCGGGTACTCCGGGTAGGCGGGACGCGCGGTGGGCAGCTCGGGTTCGCCGTGGTCCTCGTGCTGCGGGCCGCGGCGGCCGCCGCCGTGCCGGGGGCCCGTGGACTGGGGACCGCCGCCCGGGGGGTCGTAGTGCGGCTCGTCGTAGTGGAGGGCCTGCTGGTGCGGTGCGGGGGGCTGGTGCTGCTGGTGCTGGTGCGGCGGCTCGTGGGCGGCCTGCGGCGCGGGGGGTGCGGGTGCCGGCCGTTCGGGAGCCGGACCGGTCACGGTGATCGCGAGGCGGATGGGCTGCCGGCACTCGCGGCTGAGGGCGTCGGTGATCAGGGGGGAGAGACGCCCTTCCAGGACGCCCTTGGCGTACTCGTTGGGCACGCCGAGCAGCGCGGTGCCGGACACCAGCACCAGCGGCTGGCAGTCTTTGAGCCACCGCTGGTCCTTGGCCTCGACCCCCTGGCCGTCGGCGAGGAGCTGTTCCAGCACGCGTGGCCACACTGCGGCAAGATCGGCAGGTACGTCAGCCACAGGGCACGCTCTCTCACTCGCTGGGCGGGGTGGGACGGTCTTCGACAGTCCCACCCATGTGTGGTGCTTGGGACGGTCGGGAAGAAAACGAGGTTCAGCCACGGTAGTCAGCGCGACCTGCACGGTTCAAGTCGTTGTCCACAGGCTGTGTACAGAACCCCCCGGGTGGCTCTGGTTTGACCTGACGCCTCGGGCCCGCGTACCGTAACCAGGTCGAGTTGTCGATGGCTGCTGCCGCCTGCCTCCGATGGGCAAGATCCTGGTGATCATAGAAGCGGTGCACTCGGGCGTATGCGAGCTACTCGTGGGCGCACGGTGACAGCCAGTCGACGCCCCACACGTCTCGTCCGAACAGTCGAGACACAAGCATTCCTGGAGCCCCCGAGTGAGCAAGCGCACCTTCCAGCCGAACAACCGCCGTCGTGCGAAGACCCACGGTTTCCGGCTGCGCATGCGGACGCGTGCCGGCCGCGCGATCCTCGCGTCCCGCCGCAGCAAGGGCCGCGCCCGCCTGTCGGCCTGATCAGCCCGAAAAGCCAGACCGCGGGTCCGTGACGTGCTGCCCACCGAGAACCGGCTGAGGCGGCGCGAGGACTTCGCGGCCGCGGTACGGCGGGGGCGCCGGGCCGGTCGCCCGCTCCTCGTCGTCCATCTGCGCAGGGGGTCCCCCCGGAGCGATTCCGGGGGGCGCACGGACCCGCACGCAGCCGAGGGAGTCGTCCCTCCGCCGCGTGCGGGTTTCGTCGTGAGCAAGGCCGTGGGCAACGCGGTGGTCCGCAACCGTGTCAAGCGGCGCCTGCGTCATCTCGTCCGGGACCGGCTTGCGCTCCTGCCGCCCGGTAGCCTGATGGTCATACGGGCGCTGCCCGGTGCGGGCGAGGCGGACCACGACAAGCTGGCCCGCGATCTGGACTCCGCACTGCAGCGGCTGCTTGGAGGGCCGTCGTGAAGTACCCGCTGCTGTGGTTGATCAAGCTGTACCAGTGGACCATCAGCCCGATGCTCGGTCCGGTGTGCAGGTACTACCCGTCGTGTTCGCACTACGGCTACGAGGCCATCCGCCGGCACGGCGCGGTGAAGGGGACGGCGCTGACCGCCTGGCGCATCCTGCGCTGCAACCCGTGGTCGCCCGGAGGGGTCGACCACGTTCCCGCCCGGAAGCACCCGGTCTGGCATCAGCGACTGCGCAGCCGCTGGCAGCACCGGACCCAGTCCAATGCCCAAGGAGCCTGACTCGTGGACACGATCGACACGATCCTCGGTCCTCTGTATACCGCTGTTTCCTGGATCATCGTCCAGTTCCACAAGCTGTACAGCCTCGTCTTCGACGAGGACAGCGGTTGGGCCTGGGGTCTGTCCATCGTCTCGCTGGTGATCCTGATCCGCATCGCGCTGATCCCGCTCTTCGTGAAGCAGATCAAGGCGACGCGGAACATGCAGGCGCTCCAGCCGAAGATGAAGGCGATCCAGGAGCGCTACAAGAACGACCGGCAGCGCCAGTCGGAAGAGATGATGAAGCTGTACAAGGAGACGGGGACCAACCCGCTCTCCAGCTGCCTTCCGATCCTGGCCCAGTCGCCGTTCTTCCTGGCGCTCTACCAGGTGCTGAACAAGATCGCCAACAACCAGTCGGTCGGTGTCCTCGGCAGCGACCTGGTCAAGAGCGCCCGTGAGGCGCACATCTTCGGGGCCCCGATCGCCGCCCGCTTCATGGACAGCGCCGACAAGGTCGAAGCGCTGAACGCCGGACTGACCGACGTCCGCGTCGTCACGGTCATCATGATCCTGCTGATGTCGGCGTCGCAGTTCTACACGCAGCGCCAGCTGATGACCAAGAACGTCGACCTGACGGTGAAGACGCCGTTCATGCAGCAGCAGAAGATGCTGATGTACGTCTTCCCGGTCATCTTCGCCGTCTTCGGCATCAACTTCCCCGTCGGTGTCCTCGTCTACTGGCTGACCACCAACGTGTGGACCCTCGGGCAGCAGATGTACATCATCAAGCGCAACCCGACGCCGGGCTCGCTGGCCTACAAGCAGCGCCAGGAGAAGCTGCGCGCCAAGGGCAAGCTCAAGGAGGACCCGGCCGAGGTCGAGGCCAGGAAGGCCGTCGAGGCGGCCCGCGCCGGCCGCCAGCAGCCCAAGCGCATGACCAAGGCCCAGCGTCAGGCGGCCGCCGCGCAGGCCGAGGCCAAGAAGGCCGAGGAGCAGAAGGCTGCCGAGCAGAAGCCCTCGATGACCAAGGAGGGCTCCGAAAGCTCCCAGGCGCCGCGGTCCCGGCAGCAGCCGAAGAAGAAGGCCGGGCAGCGCAAGGGCCCGCAGCGTCCCAAGCACCCCTCCAAGAAGTAAGAAGGAGTCCACCCGTGACGGACACGACCGCAGAGGGCGCCGACACCCTGACCCGCCTCGAGCAGGAGGGTGAGATCGCGGCCGACTACCTCGAGGGGCTCCTCGACATCGCGGACCTCGACGGTGACATCGACATGGACGTCGAGGCCGACCGTGCTGCCGTGTCGATCATCAGCGATGGCGAGAGCCGGGATCTGCAGAAGCTCGTCGGCCGCGACGGCGAGGTCCTGGAGGCCCTCCAGGAGCTGACACGTCTGGCGGTGCTCCGGGAGACCGGGGACCGCAGCCGGCTGATGCTGGACATCGCAGGCTACCGGGCGCGCAGGCGCGAGGAGCTGACCGCTCTGGGCAGCCGGGCGGTCAAGGAGGTCGAGCGCACCGGTGAGCCGGTGAAGCTGAAGCCCATGACGCCCTTCGAGCGCAAGGTCGTGCACGATGCGGTGGCCGCGGCCGGACTGCGCAGCGAGTCCGAGGGCGAGGAGCCGCAGCGCTGCGTGGTCGTGATGCCGTGACGGAGCCCACGCCGTCGGACCTTCCTCCCGCGCCCGAGGTGGCGCGGGAGGTCTTCGGTGACCGCTTTGCCGACGCGGTCCGCTATGCGGAGCTGCTGGCGGAGGTGGGGGTCAGGCGCGGGCTGATCGGACCGCGCGAGGTGCCGCGGCTCTGGGAGCGCCACCTGCTGAACTGTGCGGTGCTCTCGGAGGTGGTGCCCGAGGGCGTCACGGTCTGCGACGTCGGCTCGGGGGCCGGACTGCCGGGCATTCCCCTCGCGCTGGTGCGGCCGGACCTCAGGATCACCCTGCTGGAGCCGCTGCTGCGGCGGACGAACTTCCTCCAGGAGGCCGTGGAGCTGCTGGGCCTGGACCATGTCACCGTGGTGCGGGGCCGGGCCGAGGAGGTTCTCGGTTCGCTTCCGCCGGTGCATGTGGTGACGGCCCGGGCGGTGGCTCCGCTGGACCGGCTCGCGGGATGGGGTGTCCCCCTGCTGCGGCCCTACGGGGAGATGCTGGCGCTCAAGGGAGACACCGCGGAGGAGGAGCTGAAGGCGGCACGGGCCGCGCTCCAGAAGCTCGGGGTGGTGGAGTCCTCGGTGCTCCGGGTCGGCAAGGACGTGGTGGAGCAGCCGGCCACCGTGGTGCGGGCCGAGGTCGGGGAGAGCCCGGGCGGGGTGCGGTTCGCCGCCAAGCGCGCCAAGGCCGCCCGCAGTGGCCGCTCCCGCGGTGCACGCCGCCGCCGGTGACGGACCCGATTACTCCGTAGAGCCCACCGTAGGGGCTCCCCTCGGAGTGTCTCCGCCCCCGCGGGGCGGCCCGGATGCATCGTGCTTCACGTGAAACGTCGCTTTCTGCTTCATGGATTCATCCGCCGAGGGCGCGCGGCGGACACTCCGGACCCATCAGAGCCCCGCTCCCCGGTGGATTCCTCCACAGGTGAGCGGGGCTCGCTGGTTCCCGACCCCGAGGACATGGCAGGCTCTTCCCATAGTGAGCCTGATGTCGAGGAGAGTGAACCGTTGCGGTCCGACGGCCATATCGCGGGACCGATGACCGATCCGGTCCCGGGTCCCCGTTCCGAAACGGCGGATGTTTCACGTGAAACGCTGAGTGAGACACCGCCTCCGATGGACGTTTCCCCGGGGTACGACGGGGATGCCTCCGCCACGGTCGGGCGCGCCGCCCAGCAGGCGGTCGAGGCGATGAACCGGGCCGGTGAGACGCTCCCCAGGCCCGAGGAGACCCGGATCATGGTGGTGGCCAACCAGAAGGGCGGGGTCGGCAAGACCACGACCACGGTCAATCTCGCCGCCTCGCTGGCCCTGCACGGCGCCCGGGTTCTGGTGATCGACCTCGACCCGCAGGGCAACGCCTCCACGGCACTGGGGATAGACCACCATGCCGAGGTGCCGTCGATCTACAACGTTCTGGTCGACAGCAAGCCCCTGTCCGACGTCGTCCAGCCGGTACGTGAGGTGGAGGGGCTTTTCTGTGCTCCCGCCACGATCGATCTCGCCGGTGCGGAGATCGAGCTGGTGTCGCTGGTGGCCCGGGAGAGCCGGCTGCAGAAGGCGATCGCGGCCTACGAGCAGCCACTGGACTACATCTTCATCGACTGCCCGCCCTCGCTCGGCCTGCTGACCGTCAACGCTCTGGTCGCCGGGGCCGAGGTGGTCATCCCGATCCAGTGCGAGTACTACGCGCTGGAGGGGCTGGGACAGCTGCTGCGGAACGTCGAGCTGGTGAAGGGCCACCTCAACCCCAAGCTCCACGTCTCGACGATTCTGCTCACGATGTACGACGGTCGGACCCGGCTGGCCTCCCAGGTGGCGGAGGAGGTGCGCGGACACTTCGGCAAGGAGGTCCTCCGGACCAACATCCCGCGGTCGGTCCGCATCTCCGAAGCGCCCAGCTACGGGCAGACGGTTCTGACCTACGATCCGGGCTCCAGCGGATCGCTCTCCTATCTGGAGGCGGCCCGGGAGATCGCGCTGCGAGGCGCCCGTACTCAGCAGGAACAGCACATGGTGGAGGGGACTCAGTGACAGAACGACGGAGAGGGCTGGGTCGAGGGCTCGGCGCGCTGATCCCCGCGGCACCCACGGGAGCGGATGACGCCGTCACCCCGGTGGTGGGGGAGAACGGTGCGCTCTCCCCCACCGCGGTTCCGGTGCTCACGCCCGGACGCGGGGTGGCTGCGGCCAAGGTGGCCGCTCTGGCCGGGGACAGGACCGGCGGCGGCGTTTCACGTGAAACCGAAGGCGCGGAGAGCGCGGTGGGTGACGGAACCGCCGGTGCCCACTTCGCCGAGGTGCCGATCGACGCCATCACGCCGAACCCCCGGCAGCCGCGGGAGGTGTTCGACGAGGATGCTCTGGCGGAGCTGGTCACTTCCATCCGGGAGGTCGGCCTCCTCCAGCCCGTGGTCGTGCGGCAACTGGGCTCGGAGCGCTATGAACTCATCATGGGAGAGCGGCGCTGGCGGGCCTGCCGGGAGGCCGGCCTGGAGCGGATCCCGGCGATCATCCGGGCCACGGAGGACGAGAAGCTCCTGCTGGACGCCCTGCTGGAGAACCTGCACCGGGCGCAGCTGAACCCGCTGGAAGAGGCGGCGGCCTACGACCAGTTGCTGAAGGACTTCAACTGCACCCACGACCAGCTGGCCGATCGCATCGGACGCTCCAGGCCGCAGGTGTCCAACACGCTGCGGTTGCTGCGGTTGTCGCCGTCGGTCCAGCGGCGGGTGGCCGCCGGGGTGCTCTCGGCGGGGCATGCCCGTGCCCTGTTGTCGGTGGAGGACTCCGAGGAGCAGGACAAGCTCGCCCACCGCATCGTGGCCGAGGGGCTCTCGGTGCGGGCGGTCGAGGAGATCGTGACCCTGATGGGGTCGACGCCCAAGAGCAGGGCGAGGAAGGGCCCGCGGGCCGGCAAGCGGGTCTCCCCCGCCCTGGACCATCTGGCGACCCGCCTCTCGGACCGCTTCGAGACCCGAGTGAAGGTGGACTTGGGGCAGAAGAAGGGGAAGATCGTCGTGGAGTTCGCCTCCATGGAGGATCTGGAGCGGATCCTGGGCCAGCTCGCTCCCGGTGAGAACCAGCTGCTGGAGCAGCAGCTCTCCCGGGGGGATGACGACAGCGGCGAGTGAGCCGGAGAGCAACGGAAATCGACGCCCCATGGATACGATGTGTCCATGGGGCGTCAGCTCGTTCCTCTGACTCTGGACAATCTGCCAGACCTCCCGAAGCGCTGCCGCAGGTGCGTCTTCTGGGAGCTGGACCCCGTCAGCGGCGAGGCCGCGGTGAAGGCGGGGCGACCGGAGCTGGAGAAGGAGGCCTGGATATCGGCGGTGCTGCTGGAGTGGGGCTCCTGCGGGCGGGTCGTCTACGTCGATGACCTCCCGGTGGGCTACGTGCTGTACGCGCCGCCCGCCTATGTGCCGCGGTCGACCGCCTTCCCCACCAGCCCCGTGTCGCAGGACGCCGTGCAACTGATGACGGCATGGCTGATGCCCGGATACCAGGGGCAGGGGCTGGGTCGGGTGATGGTGCAGACGGTGGCCAAGGACGTCCTGCGCCGAGGCTTCAAGGCGATCGAGGCGTTCGGGGACGCACGCTGGACGGAACCGGCCTGTCTGCTTCCCGCGGATCATCTCTTGGCCGTGGGATTCAAGACGGTGCGGCCGCATCCCGCCTATCCGCGGTTGCGGCTGGAGCTGCGCACCACCCTCTCCTGGAAGCAGGACGTCGAGCAGGCCATCGACCGGCTGCTGGGAGCCGTCCAGAAGGAACCTGCGCTCCGGCCGCTGTGAGTTCCGGGGGGGCCTCCGCGCGGTCCTGGACCCCGCCCAGCGAAACGGGCCCGCCCCTTCAGGGGCGGGCCCGTTTCACGTGAAACGCGTCAGCCGAGGAACTCGGCCAGGTCACGCTCGATGGCGGCCTTGGGCTTGGCGCCCACGATGGTCTTGACGACCTCGCCACCCTGGTAGACGTTCATGGTCGGGATGGACATGATCCCGTACTTGGCGGCGGTGGCCGGGTTCTCGTCGATGTTGAGCTTGACGACGGTGATCTTGTCCGCCTGCTCTTCCGAGATCGCCTCCAGGGACGGGGCGATCTGACGGCACGGGCCGCACCATGCCGCCCAGAAGTCGACCAGGACGGGCTTGTCGCTCTTGAGGACGACGGCCTCGAAGTCGGCGTCGGTGGCGGTCACAGTGGCCATGGGAATCTCCTTGATTCTCGGTGTGGGGTGGGGATGGGGGTGCCGGGGGAAACAGGTCTCACACGGCGGCGGGCTCGGCCTCGCCCGTCTTCTCCGGCTCGGCGACGTGCTTCTCGGGGGCGTCGACCAGGGAGGCCAGGTAGCGCTCGGCGTCCAGGGCGGCGGAGCAGCCGGTACCGGCGGCGGTGATGGCCTGGCGGTAGGTGTGGTCCACCACGTCGCCGGCCGCGAAGACGCCGGGGATGTTGGTCCGGGTGCTGGGCGAGGCCACCTTCAGATAGCCCTCCTCGTCCAGCGCCAGCACCCCCTTGAACAGCTCGGTGCGCGGGTCGTGGCCGATGGCCACGAACAGGCCGGTCGCCGGCAGCTCGGAGGTGGCACCGGTGACGGTGTCGCGCAGGGTCAGACCCGACAGCTTGCCACCGGACTCGTGGATCTCGGCGACCTCGCTGTTCCACGCGAACTCGATCTTCTCGTCGGCGAAGGCCCTCTCCTGCATGGCCTTGGAGGCCCGCAGGGTGTCACGGCGGTGGATGATGGTCACCTTCTCGGCGAACCGGGAGAGGAAGGTCGCCTCCTCCATGGCGGTGTCGCCGCCGCCGACCACGGCGATGTGGTGGTTGCGGAAGAAGAAGCCGTCGCAGGTGGCGCAGTAGGACACGCCACGGCCCGACAGCTCGTCCTCCTTCGGCAGGCCGAGCTTGCGGTGCTGGGAGCCGGTGGCCACGATGACCGCCCTCGCCCGGTGCACGGTGCCGGCGGAGTCGGTCACCGACTTGATCTCGCTCTCGAGGTCCACGGCGGTCACATCGTCGGCGATCAGTTCGGCCCCGAAGCGCTCGGCCTGGGCACGCATGTTGTCCATCAGGTCCGGGCCCATGATGCCGTCGCGGAAGCCGGGGAAGTTCTCCACCTCGGTGGTGTTCATCAGCGCGCCACCGGCGGTCACCGAGCCCTCGAAGACCAGCGGCTTCAGCGAAGCGCGGGCCGTGTAGAGCGCTGCGGTATAGCCCGCCGGCCCGGAGCCGATGATGATCACGTTGCGAACGTCGCTCACGGGAGTCTTCCTTGTCTGCCGATGGATCTGCCGGTGGATGCCGTGGGATGAGCCTCCGCGGAGGCTCATCCCACCCAACGAATCCTAAGAGGCGGACATTCCCGTTGGTGGTACCGCGCGGGGACCGTCTCAGCGTTCGTAGGAACCGGAGCCGATGACCGAGCCCGGGGCCGAGGGAGCCTTCTCCACGCAGCCGGCGTCGACCGCGTAGGCATCCACCAGGCTGCTGTCGCTCCGGTGTGGCAGAACCACGATGTACGCCTGCCGACCGCGGTAGGACTCCAGGCCGAACGCCAGCGGTGCCTCCTCGCGGCCGATGCCCTTGCGGACACACCCCGGCACGGCGAGGCCGCCGGCGCCCTGGGTCCCCGGGCTCGCCTTGGTGCTGAACTCGGAGGCCCCGGACTCCGCCGGCCCCCGGCCCGGAGCCTCTTCTCGCTCGGGTTCCCCGGTCTCCCGCCCGGCGAGCAGGGACCGCACCCGTTCCTCCAGCGCGATGTCGGACCGGTCCTCCACGGAGCGCTTGGCGGCGCTCTGGGATCCGTCGTTCCCCTCCGGGCCGGGCAGGAGGAGCATGCCCAGGGCGAGGGCCGCCGCGGTTCCCGCGGCACCGATCAGGACACCGCGCAGCCGTCCGGCGCGCTTCCGCGGCGAGCGTCCCGGGCCCGTGGCTTCCCCGTCGCGGCCGGTAGGACGGTCGGAACGGCCGGGGCGGTTGTGGCGCGGCGTTTCACGTGAAACAGCGGTCCGGCCGCCGACTGCGGTGTCGCTGCGGTGCGCGCCGCCACCGGGGCCGGCCGTTCCGGCGGGAGTGTCGGGGAGGGGGCCGCGGTCGGGGGCCGACGCGTCCAGGAGGGCTTCGGCGGCCAGGGCGGCATCGATGCGGCCCGCGATGTCGGAGGGCATCCGCACCGGACCGGGAAGGGTCCCCAGGGTGCTGCGGATCTCCTCCAGAGACGTCCGTACCTCCGCACACAGCCGGCAGCCGGACAGATGGGCCCGTACGTCGGCCGAGCGCTCCGGAGGGAGCAGCCCTTCGGTGAGGTCGGAGATCTCGGCGACCTCCGGATGCTCGTCCATGCCGTGCGGCGTGGTGGACGCGGACGTCATGCGTGTTCACCTCCGCCCTTCACGGCCCCGGTGTCCGGCTTCTCTCTTGCCGATGGGACGGACGTCCCGTGCGTCCGGTTCCTTCCCCCGGACTCCGGCAGGTTATCCCCCGCCGGTCTCTCCGGCCGCAGGTGCCGCACCAGAGGCAGGAGCCGGGCCCGGCCGCGGGCACAGCGGCTCTTGACGGTCCCGACGGCGACATCGAGGATCCGGGCGGCCTCGGCGACCGGGTAGCCCTGCATGTCGACGAGGACGAGAGCGGCCCGCTGCTCGGGCGGCAGCTCGGAGAGAGCGGCGAGGAGCTGCCGCTGGAGATCCTGGCGCTCAGCCGGTACGGCGGCGGATTCGTGCGGCTCCAGCAGTTGCTCCAGGCGCTCGGGCTCGGCCACGGGCGAGGTGCGGCGGCTGGCGGCCTTGCGGGCTCGGTCCAGGCAGGCGTTCACGGTGATCCGGTGCAGCCAGGTGGTGACGGCCGACCGGCCGCGGAAGGTGTGGGCGGCCCGGTAGGCGGAGACGAAGGCGTCCTGAACGGCGTCGGCGGCCTCCTCGCGGTCTCCCAGGACACGCAGGGCGACCGCCCACATCCGGTCGCGGTGGCGGCGCACGATCTCGCCGAACGAACTCGGATCGCCGGCGACGTGGCGGGCGAGGAGTTCCCGGTCGTCGAGCCCGCGGACGTCCTCGGAGCTTCCCGAATCCTCCGCGCCGCCGTCGGAACCGTCCTTCACCTCGTCGCCCACCGGCCGTTTCCCTCCCTTGAACCGTTGTCCCCGCGGTGGCCGAGCGGGCCGGTGCCGGTCAGCTGCGGACCTCGACCTCCGCGATGCGGCCACGGTAGCCGCCTCCGTCGCTCATGGGGAGTTCGGTGAGCCACACCAGGACGTACTGCGTCGTGATGGGCTTCTTGGCCCGGAGTTCGACCTTCTCCCCGGAGCCGCTGCTGACCTTGCTGAACTCGTCGAGGGAGTCGGGCATGGAGGTGGTGTCCTCGGCGGTCGCGAGGAAGTCCACCGAGGTCCTGCCCACGAAGCTGACCTCGACGCTGCTGACCTGCTGGGGCCTGCCGAGGTCGAGGATCAGCCCGACCCCGTCCTTGAGGTTGCCGAACTTGGGGTTCCCCAGGTACGAGAGCGTCGGCCAGGAGGTGTTCGCGTCGCCGTCGACGGCGGCGCCGACGTCTTCGCCGTTCTCCGAACCGTCGCTGCTGAACGGGTCGAAGTCCTTGACGGCGGAGATCTCCACGGGCTTGCCGGTGGGGGCGGCCTCCGGCTGCTTCTGCTGGTCGACCCGTTCCTGGCCGTCGGAGGGCGACGTGCCGGAGTCCCCGTTCATCAGCGCGTCGGCCAGCTGCCAGCTGCCCAGCCCCAGCGCAGCGATGAGCAGCGCGGAGACGCCCCACTTGAGGAGCCTTCCGGCGCGGCCGGGCAGGGCCGGGGGTGCGGGGGGCGGTGCGGCGGCGGCTGGGGCGGGGACCGCGGGACCGGTGGCGACGCGGCCCGCGGGGGAACCGTAGGAACCCTGCCGGTAGGCGGTGGGCGGGAAGGGCGGCGCGACGAAGTCGGGCTCCGGCGGGCGGATGCGCGGCAGGGCGGAGATCGCCTTGGTCAGCTCCTCGGGGGTGGTGCAGGGCTGTTCCTGGCGGGAGGCGGTGGCGCCGTCGTTGACCAGGGCGCGCATGGCCAGCTCGGAGAGGCCCCGGTGCACCCCGGCACGTACCTGGTCCGGCGGGATCAGGGCGTCACCGGAGAGCTCGGCCATGCCGCTGAGCCCGTAGGCGTCCTCGCGGTACGGCCAGCGCTGGGTGAGGGAGGCGTAGAGCAGGGCACCGATCGCCTCGGTGTCGGTGCGCTGGGGATGGTCGGAGGCGATGCCGCGCAGGGCGGCGTTCACGGCGAGGCCGCGGATGCGGTACTGGCCGGCGCCGGTGCGCAGCACACAGCTCGGGGTCAGGCGCAGGTGGGACAGTCCCTCGCGGTGGGCGGCGGCCATCGCCTGGGCGACCTGGGTGACGAGTTGGTACGCCTCGTGGGTCGGCAGCGGGCCGGAGGCAAGGAGGGTGGTGAGGGAGGTGGCGTCGGGGAGCCATTCGTGGACGACGTAGACGATGTCGTTCTCCTCGACCGCGTCCAGGACCTGCACGAAGCGCGGGTCGCCGAGGAGGGCCGCGGAGCGGGCCGCCGCGAGGACGGGCCGGGCGCGTGGGTGGTCGGCTGCGAGGAGGTGGACTCCGACGGCACGGC
This sequence comes from Streptomyces desertarenae, assembly GCF_042681365.1. Lineage (NCBI taxonomy): Bacteria > Bacillati > Actinomycetota > Actinomycetes > Kitasatosporales > Streptomycetaceae > Streptomyces > Streptomyces desertarenae. The sequence goes on from NZ_JBHUFU010000002.1 coordinate 136,694, forward strand.
GCAGCTTCTCGTCGACGGCACGCCAGCTGCTGAAGCCGTCGAGGCGGGTGACGCACTCCTCCAGCCGGTAGCGGCGGGCGAGCTTGTGGCCGCTGTGCAGTTCGGGGGGCTGGGGAGGCTGGGAGGCCGTGCTCACCGGCTTGGCGGGACGTGGCGGCGGGGCGCCGGTATCCGCTGGGGTGCCCGTGGTGCGGGTGCTGTCCGCAGTGGCATTGTCATCGCTGTCGTGCTCCGTCGCGCCGTCGGTCGTGGTCCGTTCCGCTTCGGTGGCCGAGGGCTTCTCCTCGCCGCTCACCCCACCGCTCACGTCGGCCACGTCGACGGCAGCCGTGCTCCGTTCCGCCACCGTCGGTCCTGCCTCCCCAGTCGTTGCAGCCTGTTTCCCAACACAGCCAGAGACAATTGTGCCCACAGCCCACCGGTATGCACGACACACGGGTGGGGGCCATGGTTGTGCCGCGGCCGTCGGCGGCCGCCGAGGCGGGTGTCAGCGGCCGAGCTTGGCCCGGACCATCCCCATCATGGCGGTCAGCTCCTCGATCCGCATGCGCCGGGCGGCCAGCACGAAGATCACGGCCAGCACCAGCCCGCCCGCGAGCAGCGCGACCGCGCCGCCGGTGAAGCCGGAGCCCAGAGTGCTCAGGACGGCGTAGGCGACGCCTCCGCCGGCGAGCGCGGCCGGGAGTCCTGCACCGCAGAGCCTGATGTAGGTGCGCAGCACCCGGGAGCCGTCCAGGTCGCCGCCGAGCCTCCGGCTCAGCCGCTTCCAGGCCACCCCGACGCCGACGGCGTAGGCGACGCCGTACGCGGCACCCATGCCGACGACCGCCCAGCGGCTGGGCAGCACCAGGAAGCACAGGGTGGAGCCGGCTGCGTTGCAGGCGGCGACGATGACGGTGTTGTAGAAGGGGGTGCGGGTGTCCTCGTAGGCGTAGAAGCCGCGCAGGACGACGTACTGCACGGAGTAGGGGATCAGGCCGAGGCCGAAGGCCATCAGGGTGTAGCCCATCGAGGTGGCCGCGTCGACGCCCGCGGAGGAGTACATCAGCAGGCACATCGGCACGCCGAGGGCGAGGAAGGCGAAGGCGACGGGCACGATGGCGACGGCCGAGGTCCGCAGCCCGTGCGAGATGTCGTCGCGGACGGCACCCGGGTCGCCGTCGTGGGCGGCGCGGGAGATCCTCGGCAGCAGGGCGGCCATCACCGAGACGGTGATGATGGCCTGCGGCATCTGCCAGATCAGCTGGGCGTTGCTGTAGGCCAGGATGCCGGTGCCGGGGTGGCCCTCGGCGTCGGCGGCCTTGCCGGCCCAGGTGACGAGCTGCGTGACCACCAGCACGCCCGCCTGGTTGGCCAGGACGAACAGGAACGTCCACTTGGCGAGGCGGGCGGCCTTGCCCAGCCCGTGGCCGCGCCAGTCGAAGCGCAGCCGGATGCGGAATCCGGCGGCGCGCAGGTAGGGGATCATCGCCAGCGACTGGACGACCAGGCCCAGCAGGGTGCCGGCGCCGAGCAGCCGGACGCCCTCCGGCGGAATCGTCCCCACGCTCATCCCGGAGGTGCGGGCCGTGCCGTAGACCCAGATGAACAGGCCGAAGGTGGTGATGATGACGATGTTGTTCAGGACGGGGGTCCACATCATCGCGCCGAAGCGGCCGCGGGCGTTCAGGATCTGGCCCATGACGACGTGGACGCCCATGAAGAAGATGGTGGGCAGGCAGTAGCGGGCGAAGGTGACCGCCACGTTGTTGGCCTCGGGGTCGCCGGCGATCTGCACCGACAGCATCCGCACCAGCAGCGGGGCCCCGAGCACCGTGAGCGCCACCAGGCCGCCGAGGAGGACCACGACCAGGGTGAGCAGGCGGTTGGCGTACGCCTCGCCGCCGTCGGGGTCGTCCTTCATGGCGCGGACGAGCTGCGGCACGAAGACGGAGTTCAGGCCGCCGCCGACGGAGAGGATGTAGATCATCGTCGGCAGCGTGTAGGCCACGGTGTAGGCGTCGCCGAGCACCGCGGCGCCGAGCGCGGCGGTGATCACCAGCGTGCGCAGGAACCCCGTGAGCCGGGAGACCATCGTGCCGGCGGCCATGATGGCGCTGGACTTCAGGATGCCGCCGCCGCGGCGGGCGGGCTGGGCGGCCGCCGCGGGCGGCGGTGCCGCGCCGTCCTCCGGGCCGGACACGGCCTCCGGTCCGGGCGCGCCGGGCGGCACCGGTGGGGCGGGGGCCGCGGGGTGCTGCGCCGCAGGGCCCTGGGGCGGCTGGAGGCGGCCTGCCGGGCCGTGGGGGCCCGGGGGGTGGACGGGCTCCCCGGGGTGGCCGTACGGCCCTGGAGCGCCCGCCTGGGGCTGCCGCGGCGGTGTACGGTCCCCGTGCTGCCCGTAGGGTCCGTGGCCCTGGGGCGCGGGCTCCCTGTGCGGCTGGTGGGGCTGGTGGGGCTGCTGCGGCGCGGGAGCCTGCTGGTCGCGGTAGAGGTGGGCGAAGGCGTCCTCGCGCGCTCGTCCGCCCTGCCCGCCGGGGCCCCCGGCCAGCAGGTCGTCCACGCCGGTGAAACGCACGGTCGCCGGGTCGTCCCCGTACGGCAGCCGGCGGGAGGGGCCCTCCGGCTCCGGTGCGGGTGTGGGGGCCCACAGGCGCGGGTCGGGGGCGTGGCGGGACGGCGGCGGCTGCCGGTACAGGTCACGGGCGTCGGAGTGCGGGGTGCCGCGGCCGTACGGGTCCTGCCCGTACTCCTGCTCCCGGCCGTACGGGTCGTCCCCGTACGGCTCCCGGCCGTCCCCGGCGGCCGGCTCGCCGCCGGGCCTGCCGCCGCGGTCACGGTCGTACGGCGCGTTCATCCCTGCAACCCCACCTCATCGTCCGCGGCCGCTGTGCCGGCCCCGACAGCTTGCTCGACGGTCCAGCTTCTCACCCGTGCCGGAGAGGGCGCCTGTTCCGGGCCGCACCGGGACCTGTGTCCCCGGTCCGGTCACCCGCCTGCCCACCGGCCGGCGTCCCGTCGGGCCCCTCGCCGGCCGCCCTCTCCGCGGTGTCCTCCCCGGAACCGTCCCGGGCATCATCCCCGACGCCGCCGGCCGGGGACAGCAGCGGGGCGTCCGGATCGGGGAGGGGCTCCGTCCTGCGCTTGCGCTGGGTGTACATCCGCACGCCGGCCAGGACGACCAGCAGCACGCCGCCGGAGATGACCAGCATCACGGCGGAGGTGATCTCGGTGACCTCCACCTGGAACCTCATCGGCTCGCCCCAGCGCTCGCCGTCCTCGGTGTAGAGCTGGGCCCGCACCCAGGTGCGCCCGTTGGCCTTGGCGGTGGTGGGGACCTTCACGGACTGGCTGTGGCCGCCCGCCACCCTCACCGGCTGCGCCTCGTCCACCTCCAGACCGATCCGGCGCCCGGAGGTCAGCCGCAGCTCCAGGTTCTCCACGTCCTGGAGGAGCTTGTTCTGCACGGTCACCGGGATGGTGGCGCTGCGGCCGGAGAGCTTCATCTCCGACTTCTGGACCAGCCGCACGCCCCCGGTCAGCTCCTCCAGGTCCTTCCGCACCGACGCCCGGTACTCCGCGGCCTCGTCCCGCTCGCCGCGCCAGGACGTGGACATCGCGCGGTGGAGGGCGACGCTGAAGGGGGTCTCCACCCGGACGGGCTGGGAGAGGATGCTCTTGAAGTCGTCCAGGGACTCGCGGACGGTGTGGATCTCCTCGAACGCCTCGGTGCGCAGCTCCTGCTCGCGCAGGTCGGCGGGGTAGGAGCCCCGGCCGGGGACCCTGCGGTTGGCCTGCGGGTCGGGCTTGGCCCTCGCGGCCTCCGTCAGGCCCACGAACTCCGCCCAGCGGCCGTCGAGCTGGAGGGCGTCGAGGGCCTCGGCCATCGCCTGGGCCTGGCTGGCGGTGGGCATCCGCTGCGGGGCGACGACGATGCTGCGCTGCTTGTCGGGCTGCTGCGCGGAGATGGCCTGGGTCTGGGTGAGGAACCGCTGGACGGCCTCCACCGACGTGCCGGCACGTGTCATGTCACCACGGAAGAGGCCGGACAGCCGGGCGTCCGCAACGATCGCCGTGGTGCCGCCGCCGATCGGCCGGGCCGCGGTGGGGGTGTGGTTCAGCCGGCCGTTCTCGCGGAGGCTGTCGCTGCGGGTGATGACGTTGCGGGCACCGGCGGAGGTGGCGACGGAGACGACCGAGGGATCGATGGCGCCCTCCACCGGCCAGGCGAAGTCGGTGCTGGGCTCGACGTGCAGCTCGGTCCTCACCGTCGTCCTGCCCAGCTCCGTCGCCGGGCCGAGGTGGCCGAGGGCGCCGGGGACGTTCCTGCCGCGGTGGGCGAGGGAGGCGAGATCGGGGTCGCCGAAGGGGAGGGCGACCACCTCGTCGTCCTCCACCGCCTGCTGGAGGTCGAACAGCCACCTGCGGGCGTCGGCCTGGGCCCTGCCCTCGACCGTGGTGCCGTCCTCGGTGCGCACCTCGTACCGCTCGGCCATCGCCGCGACGGAGGCCAGCAGGTCCGGGTCGACCACCCAGGTGACCGGCAGGTCCTTGCCGAGGGAGACCATCTGCTGGAGGCGCCCGCCGGGGGCGATCTCCCGGGCGAGCCCGTCGTTCTCGAAGACGGGCGTCTGCTGCTGGTCGTCGGGTTTGGTGTAGGCGCCGATGTGGGCGGAGGAGATCAGCGGCCACAGGAAGGTCAGCTGGATCGGCTCGTCGGGGGCGGCGGGCTGCCAGGGGAGGAAGGTCCGCTCGATGCCCAGCACGCGCTCGTACGCGCCTCCGCGGGCCTTACCCGACAGCGACACGCCGAGCTGGTACACCCCGGGCTCGTCCAGGGACAGCTTCTCCACCGGCACCCTCAGGGTGAAGGAGCGGCTGCCGCCCGCCGGGACGTCGCCGATCCTGGCGACGGCGTCCTTGCCGCCGACCTCCGCGCCGTCGGCGCCGGGGACGAAGCCGGTGCGGGACGCGGCCTCCTCCATGGCGCTGCGCGTGGTCAGCCGGGGACCGGCCAGAAGGGCGACGCGGGCGTCCTTGACGGTGGAGCCGGTCCGGTTGGCGACCCGGCCGGAGACGGTGACCGTGTCGTCCTTCTCCGGAACCGAGGGGGTGAGCTCGTCGACGGAGATCACGGCCGTGCGGGGGCCGTCGGCCGCGGGGGCGGCCGGCGCGGAGAAGGGGGTGCCGCCACCGCGGGCGGCGGCGGTGGCCTCCGGGAGGGGATGGAGGGGACCGGAGAGCAGCAGCGCGCCGGCCAGCACGGCCAGCAGGCGCACCGCCCGTACCGTGCGGCGGCGCCGGGCAGGAGCGGTAGGGGTCGTCCCTGGGGTCTCTGCCGCCTCGGCCACGTGCTCGTCCATCCTGTTCGCCGGTCGTCCGGTGCCGGTGTGTGCCGCCGGTGTGCCTGGCGCACGCACGCACCCAGATGCTAACGATTCCCGCACCCCGTGAGTGCCACGGAGCCGTACGGCGCGCGGTCCGGGGACGCGGCGGGGACGAACGGCCGGGGAAGGGCCACGTACCCTGTTCTGCTGTGCCGAACGCCAACACTGACAGCCACGCCCAGCAGCCGGCCCGCGGGCTCTCCCGGGAGGCTCCCCCAGCGGTGCTCGGGGAGGCCCAGCGCAGAGCCGTGAGCGAACTGCTGCGGGTGTCCCCCGTCGCCGACGACCTCGCACGCCGCTTCAAGGATGCCGGATTCACCCTGGCCCTGGTCGGCGGCTCCGTCCGCGACGCGCTGCTGGGGCGGCTCGGCAACGACCTGGACTTCACCACCGACGCCCGCCCCCAGGACATCCTGGCGCTGGTGCGGCCCTGGGCGGACGCGGTCTGGGAGGTGGGCATCGCGTTCGGCACGGTGGGATGCCGCAAGGACGACTACCAGATCGAGGTGACGACGTACCGCTCCGAGGCGTACGACCGGACCTCGCGCAAACCGGAGGTCTCCTACGGCGACTCCATCGAGGAGGACCTCGTCCGCCGTGACTTCACCGTCAACGCGATGGCGGTCGAGCTCCCGGAGAAGAACTTCGTCGACCCGCACCGCGGGCTGGAGGACCTGGCCCGCCGGGTGCTGCGCACGCCCGGCACCCCCGAGGAGTCCTTCTCCGACGACCCGCTGCGGATGATGCGCGCCGCCCGCTTCGCCGCCCAGCTCGGCTTCGAGGTGGCGGACGACGTCGTCGCCGCGATGAAGGCCATGGCGGGGCGGATCGAGATCGTCTCGGCGGAGCGCATCCGCGACGAGCTGAACAAGCTGATCCTGGCCGACCGGCCCCGCCGGGGCCTGGAACTGCTGGTGGAGACCGGCCTGGCGGACCGGGTGCTGCCCGAGCTGCCCGCCCTGCGCTTGGAGCGTGACGAGCACCACCGGCACAAGGACGTCTACCAGCACACCCTCACCGTGCTGGAGCAGGCCATCGACCTGGAGGACGGCGGCCCGGACCTCACCCTGCGGCTGGCGGCACTGCTGCACGACATCGGCAAGCCGAGGACGCGCCGGTTCGAGAAGGACGGGCGGGTCTCCTTCCACCACCACGAGGTGGTCGGCGCGAAGATGACCAAGTCCCGGATGACGAAGCTGAAGTACCCCGGTGAGATGGTCAAGGACGTCTCGCGCCTGGTCGAGCTGCACCTGCGCTTCCACGGGTACGGCACCGGTGAGTGGACGGACTCGGCAGTGCGCCGGTACGTCCGGGACGCCGGCCCGTTGCTGGAGAGGCTGCACAAGCTGACGCGCTCGGACTGCACCACGCGCAACAAGCGCAAGGCCAACGCCCTGGCGCGCGCGTACGACGGTCTGGAGGAGCGCATCGCGCGGCTGAAGGAGCAGGAGGAGCTGGACTCCATCCGCCCCGACCTCAACGGCAACGAGATCATGGAAATCCTCGGGCTGCGGCCCGGTCCCGAGGTCGGCGAGGCGTACCGGCACCTGCTGGAACTGAGGCTGGAGAACGGCCCGATGGGGCGGGAGGCGGCGACCGAGGCCCTCAGGCAGTGGTGGGCCGACCGGAGCTGATCGCACCGTCTTGTCCGGCATGGTGGCCGTCACCGTGTTTCACGTGAAACATGGCGACGGCCACCACTGCGTACAGGACTGTCACCGTTGTCACCAGGGCGGCCGAGCGGCCGTCCGGCGGGAGCATCAGGGCCGCCACACCCGCGGCGCCCACGAAGGCGATGTTGAAGAGCATGTCGTAGAGGGAGAAGACCCTTCCCCGGTAGTCGTCGTCCACGGCGGACTGGACGATGGTGTCCGTGGCGATCTTCGATCCCTGGGTGGCCGCGCCCACCACGAAGGCCGCGCACAGCACCGGGACGGGGGAGAAGGGGAGGACCAGCGGGGGTACCAGCAGCGCGGCGCCGGTCGAGCAGACCGCGATCCAGCCGAACCCTCCGGTGTGCCGCGCAGCCCAGGGGGTCAGCACCGCCGCCGCGAAGAACCCCGCGCCGGAGACGGCCACGGCCAGCCCCAGCAACGTCATGCCGCCGAGTGCGGCGCCGGCGCCCGCCTTGCCCCCGGAGGTGCCACCGGTGCCTCCGGTTCCGCCGTCCCCCACGCCCCAGGCGTGGCGGCACAGCATCAGCACCATCACCGTCAGCGCGCCGTAGCAGAAGCGCAGCACTCCCATCGAGGCGAGCGACCGGGCGGCCCTGCGCCGCTGCCCCAGATGCCGCAGCCCGGCCGCCAGGCCGTGGACGACCTCGGTGACGGCTGTGGCCAGACGGGGAGGCGGTGCGGCGGAGTCGGGTCCCAGCAGGGCGGGGCCGATCCTGAGCGACGCCAGTGCGCCCAGAAGGTAGAGGCAGGCTCCCAGGAAGACGACCGCCGCGTCCGACCCCGCGCCGTCCGGCGCGGGGATGCGCACCAGGAAGGCGAGGCCGCCTCCGGCGGTGGCGGCCAGGGTGCCCGCGGTGGGCGACAGGGAGTTGGCGATCACCAGCCGTTCGCCGTCCACCACGTGCGGCAGGGAGGCTGAGAGCCCGGCCAGGACGAAGCGGTTGACGGCTGTGACCGTGAGCGCGGCGAGGTAGAACAGCCACAGCGGCACCGACGCCAGCACCAGGACGGCCGTCACAACGGCGAGGACGGCTCGCAGCAGATTGCCGTAGAGGAGTACCTGCCGCCGTCGCCAGCGGTCCAGCAGCACACCCGCGAAGGGGCCCAGCAGCGAGTACGGCAGCAGCAGGACCGCCATCGCGGAGGCGATGGCGGCAGGAGAGGTCTGCTGCTCGGGCGAGAAGACCACGTAGGCGGCGAGCGCGACCTGGAAGACCCCGTCGGCCGACTGGGAGAGCAGCCGGACCGCCAGGAGCCGGCGGAAGCCGGAGAAGCGCAGAAGCACGCGCAGATCACGCACAACAGCCATGCGCCCAGCCTCACACACTCGCCGGCACCGGACGCGCGGATCCCCGGGCACGGCACCGGGCGGCCTGATGTTTCACGTGAAACGTGCCCTCTCCGGACCGCCTCCGCGGCTCCACCGCTCCGCGGCCCCCGGCTTCCCGAGCCGGCGCGCCCCGGGCCTTCGGCCCCGGCTCCCCGGGGACCGTGACCCTCAGGAGACCTCGGCGCCCGGGGCGCGGGGCTCCGGGGGTGTTCCCTCCGCACCGCTCTCCGGGTCCTCCTCCGAGGCGGCCACGCGGGCGTACCGGCGGGGCGGGAAGGCGACGGCGTCGGGGGCGCCGTCCAGGACACCACCGGACGGGTCGTCGGAGCCGTCCTGCCGCACGACGTCGCGCTCCGGCACGAGGATGTCGCGCACCACCACGGCGCACAGGTACAGGGTGCCCAGCAGGTGGACCGCGATGGCGAGCTGGTAGCCCTCGGCGGGCAGACCGTGGCGGTCGTCGCCGCTGCCGGTGTAGGCGAGGTAGTACCAGATGCCGAGGTAGTACATCACCTCGCACGCCTGCCAGACGAGGAAGTCCCGCCAGCGCGGCCGGGCCAGGACGGCCAGTGGGATGAGCCACAGCACGTACTGCGGCGAATAGACCTTGTTGGTCACCACGAACAGGGCCACGACCAGGAAGGCGAGCTGGGCGAAGCGGGGACGCCGCGGCGCCCGCAGCGTCAGGAGGCAGATCGCCGCGCAGCCCAGGGCCACCAGCACCATGGCGTAGGTGTTGGCGTTCTCCAGGGGATCGCCGGTGCGCTGCGAGAGGATCAGCCAGAAGGAGCCGAAGTCGACGCCCCGCTCCTGGCTGAAGGAGTAGAACTTCCACCACCCCTCCGTCGCCAGCGCCATCACCGGCAGGTTCACCGCCAGCCAGGAGAGCACGGCCCCGCCGAGAGCGGCCCCGAACGCCTTCCAGCGGCCCGCGCGGAGGCAGAGCACCAGCAGCGGCCCCAGCAGCAGGAACGGGTAGAACTTGGCGGCGGTCGCCAGGCCGAGCAGTACTCCGGAGGCGAGTGGACGCTCCCGCGACCACATCAGCATCGCCGCCGCGGTCAGCGCCACGGCCAGCAGGTCCCAGTTGATGGTCGCGGTCAGTGCGAGGGCGGGGGCCAGGGCGACCAGCAGCGCGTCCCAGGGACGCCGCCGGTGGGTGCGGGCGACGCACACCACCAGGACGGCGGCGCAGATCATCAGCATCCCGGCGTTGACCGTCCAGTAGATCTGCTGCCGGTGCATCATCTCGCCGCCGTCGGGGGTGAGCCAGGAGGCGACCTCCATGAACACCCCCGTCAGCACGGGGTACTCCAGGTACTCCATCCCTCCGGAGATCTCCTGCGGGATGCGGTCGAAGTACGGCGTGAGGTCCTGGGCGAAACCGCGCCCGGTGTACAGGTGGGGGATGTCGGAGTAGCAGGCGTGCACGTACTGGCTCGTCGCGCCGCGGAACCAGCTGCTCTCGTAGCAGGGCAGCTTCTGCACCATGCCGAGCGCGAACATGCCCACCGCCACCAGCACCACGATCCGCACCGGTGACCACCAGTGCCGTCCGGTCAGCGCGCGCCGGCCCAGCGGCCCGCCGAACAGCTCGCTGCCGCGGGCCGCGACCTCGTCCTGCTCGGTGGGCCGTACCGGTTCCTGCGGGTCCGGGGTCCGCAGAGCCGGTGTCCGTGAGTCCAGGCGCGCGCTCGTCATGGGCCACATACTGCCGCACCGGTCCGCCGCGCGGCGTGCCCGGAGCCTACGGCGGAGGGGGCGGCACCGGATGGCTCTCCGGTGCCGCCCCCTCGGGCGACGGGTCAGGCGGGTGGGATCAGGTTCCGCCGCCGTTGCCCCAGATGGTGCTGCCGCCGTCCTCCTCGCCACCGGGGCGGCCGCTGTTCCCCTCGGTGCCCTCGGTGGTCGCACCGGTGTCGGTGCCGCCCGTGTCCGTGCCGGTGGTGGAGCCGGTGGTGGAGCCGCCGTTGTCCTGGCTCCCGGTACTGGTGTTGCCCTGATCGGTCCCGCCGTTCTCCTGGCCGCCGTTCTCCCGGCACAGCCAGTCCCAGGGCTCACAGGACTGCGAACCGGACGGCGACGGGGAGGTCGGCGCGGAGGTGGTCGGCTCCTGGCTGGGTTCGGTCGTCTCCTCCTGGGACGGCGACGGCTCGACTTCCTCGGACGGCGACGGGGTCGGCGACGGCGCGCCGATCTGGTCGGCCTTCTTCCCGATCGGCCGGGCCTTGGGGAAGTCCTTGACCGGCTGGCCCTTGAGGGCGGCGGCCATGTAGTCCACCCACACCTGCGTGGGCAGCGCGCCACCGTGGATGGAGTCGAAGCCGCCCGTCTTGTTCATCGACAGCAGCCGTCCCTCGTCGGGGTCGGTGCGGAACATCGTGACCGCGGTGGACAGCTGCGGGGTGTAGCCCACCCACCAGGCGGACTTGTTCTCGTCGGTGGTGCCGGTCTTGCCGGCGGCGGGGCGGCCCAGGGCGCGGGCCCTCGCGTAGCCGGTGCCGTGCGGCTTCTCGATCACGCCGCGCAGCACGTCGGTGATGTTGGCGGCGATGTTGGAGTCCATCGCCGTCTCCTTCTGGGGCCTGTCGAAGCCCGGCTTCTTCTCGCCGTTCTTGCGCACCTCGACCACCGAGTAGGTGTCCACGTGGGTGCCGGAGGCCGCGAAGGTGGCGTAGGAGTTGGCCATCTCGATGGCGCCCGGAGTGGAGGTGCCCAGCGCGAAGGACGGGTTGAGGTTGGGGTCGAAGCTGTTGTCCTCGATGCCCGCGCTCGAGGCCACCTGCTTCACCTTGTCCATCCCCACGTCCATGCCGAGCTGGACGAACGGGGTGTTGGCGGAGACCTCCATGGCCCTGCGCAGCGTGATGTAGCCGTGGTCCTTGTCGGCGTCGTTCACCTGGTAGAAGGGGTTGCCCTCCTTGTCCAGGTAGTCGGTGCCGTCCTGCCGCTTGACCTTGAGCTTGTTGTCGCCGTTGTACTTGCTCTCGGGCGAGATGCCCTCGCCCCCGCTGCGGTACGTGCCGTACTCCATGGCCGCGCCCAGCACGAACGGCTTCCAGGTGGATCCGACCGGGACGCCCTGGGTGTCCGCGTTGTTGATGAAGTGGTTCTTGTCGAAGCCGGGGCCGCCGTAGATCGCGACGATCTTCCCCGTGCCCGGCTCGACCGAAGCAGCGCCGAACTGCACGAACCTGTCCTTGTCCGGCCTCTTGTCGGGCTTGATGTACTGGCTCTGGACCTTCTCGACGGCCTTGGCCATCGCGGCGACCTTCTCCTTGTCGAAGGTCGTGTAGATCTGGTAGCCGCCCCGGTCGAACTGCTTCTTGTCGATGCCGAGCTTCTTCTTGACCTCCTCCTCCGCGACGGAGACCAGGTAGCCGTTCTGGCCGCCGGTGCCGGCCTGGGCCTTGCGGGGCGCCACCTCGGGGAACTCGGTGTACTTGTCCCGCTCGCTCTTGGGCATCAGCCCCACCTCGACCTGGCGGTCGAGGATCCACTTCCAGCGCTTCTCGGCGCGCTCGCGGTTCTGCTTGGGCTTGGAGTTCGGGCCCACGCCGCCGGCCGGGTCGTACAGGTCGGCGCCCTTGAGGACGGCGGCCAGGAAGGCGCTCTCGGAGGGGTTGAGCTTGCTGGCGTCCTTCTCGAAGTACGCCTGGGCGGCGGCCTGTATGCCGTGCGCGTTGCGCCCGTAGTAGCTGGTGTTGAGGTAGCCCTGGAGGATCTTCTCCTTGGTCATCACCTGGTTGACCTTGATGGAGATGAACAGCTCCCGCACCTTGCGGGTGATGGTCTGGTCCTGGGTCAGGTAGTTGTTCTTGACGAACTGCTGGGTGATGGTCGACCCGCCCTGGGTGTCACCGCCGGTGGCCATGTTGAACACCGCGCGGCCGATGCCCATCGGGTCGACGCCCTTGTCCTTCCAGAAGGTCTCGTTCTCCGCGGCGATGACCGCGTCCTGCATCGACTTGGGGATGTCCTTGATGTCGACGTTCTGCCGGTTGGTGGCGCCGACGCGGGCCATCACCGTCTTGTCGGACCAGTAGTAGACGTTGTTCTGCTGCGTGGCCGTGATGTTCTCGTCCGGCACGTCCACCCAGGCCAGGGCCAGCCCCACCATGCCGACCAGCAGGGCGAAGCCCGCCGCGCACAGGCCGGCGACCAGCTTCCAGGACGGCAGCCAGCGCCGCCAGCCGTACCGGTCCGACCGCGGGTAGTCGACGAGGCGCCTCCCCCCGGACGGTGCGGTCCGCCCGCGTCCGCTCGCGGCGGTGGAGCCGCTCACCGCGCGGCGTCTGCCGCCTCCCGCGGCGGAACGCTGGGCGGCCCGGCGGGCCTCGGCGCGGCCGCCGTGGGGGCGGTCCGCGGGCATGCCGTGACCGGGGGCGGCGCCATGCGACGGTGCGGCACGCCGGCCACCGGACGGCGGCTGTGCGGCGCGCCGACCACGGGACTGCGGCGGCTTACGACGGTGCTCGCTCATTGGAACAGCTACTCCTCGGGCAGGCGCTCGCGCCTGAAGGCGGCAGTGTACTTCCAGTCCCCCGAAGTGCGGCCCGCCCACGTTCCCAGACCTGGCCGCACTGCACCCGGGACGAGGACGCTTTTGGTGTCTCGTCGGTTCCCGGGGACTTTCTGCACAGCGGACAGACTACGCACCGCCAAAACCTGCCAACTGCCGCACATGGTGAGGAAAAGGGCGAGTGGGCCGCGGCGAATCCGTGATGTGAACCCCCTCACCCCTCCTCTCCCCGGCGCCCCCTTGTCCCCCTCGGAACCGCGTTCTATCGTCTGCGCTATCGTCACGATGTATCGACTCGATACATCGGCGCGAGACAACGCGACGGGGAACGACGACGGGAAGGAGTGACGGCGATGGGCAGGCGCTCGGGCATCCTGGAGTTCGCCGTCCTCGGACTGCTCCGCGAGTCACCTATGCACGGCTACGAGCTGCGCAAACGACTCAACACATCGCTGGGTGTCTTCCGGGCGTTCAGCTACGGCTCCCTCTACCCGTGCCTCAAGACGCTGGTGCAGCGGGGATGGTTGGCCGAGGAGTCCGGCGGCGAGCCGGACGACTCCCTCACCGCGCCGCTCACCGGCCGGCGGGCCCGGATCGTCTACCGGCTCACCGCCGAGGGCAAGGAGCGCTTCGAGGAGCTCCTCTCCCAGACCGGCCCCGACACCTGGGAGGACGAGCACTTCGGCGTCCGCTTCGCCTTCTTCGGCCAGACCTCGCGCGACGTGCGGATGCGCGTGCTGGAGGGCCGCCGGAGCCGGCTGGAGGAGCGCCTGGCCAGGATGCGCGCCTCCCTGGCCCGCACGCGCGAGCGTCTGGACGACTACACCCTCGAACTGCAGCGACACGGCATGGAGTCCGTGGAGCGCGAGGTCCGCTGGCTCAACGAACTCATCGAGAGCGAGCGGGCGGGGCGTGATCAGAACCGGGGGGAGACCCCGCCCGATCCGTCCGATGACACCGCCACCTGAGACCCCGCACCCGCGGGACCTCGTCGGAAAAGACCGTCGGAAACGACCACAGAACACAGGGAGCAACCGCCAATGGGTTCGGTTCGCGTAGCCATCGTCGGCGTGGGCAACTGCGCCGCCTCGCTGGTGCAGGGCGTCGAGTACTACAAGGACGCCGACCCGAAGAGCCGCGTGCCGGGGCTGATGCACGTGCAGTTCGGCGACTACCACGTCTCGGACATCGAGTTCGTGGCCGCGTTCGACGTGGACGCCAAGAAGGTGGGCCTGGACCTGGCGGACGCCATCGGCGCCAGCGAGAACAACACCATCAAGATCTGCGACGTGCCCCGCACCGGTGTGGCCGTCGAGCGCGGCCACACCCTGGACGGCCTGGGCCGCTACTACCGCGAGACCATCGAGGAGTCCGCCGAGGAGCCGGTCGACGTCGTCGGCATCCTCCGGGAGCGCCAGGTCGACGTCCTGGTCTGCTACCTCCCGGTGGGCTCCGAGGAGGCCGCCAAGTACTACGCGCAGTGCGCCATCGACGCGGGCGTCGCCTTCGTCAACGCCCTGCCGGTCTTCATCGCGGGCACCAAGGAGTGGGCGGACAAGTTCACCGAGGCCGGTGTGCCGATCGTCGGTGACGACATCAAGTCCCAGGTGGGCGCCACCATCACGCACCGCGTGCTGGCCAAGCTCTTCGAGGACCGCGGTGTCGTCCTCGACCGCACGATGCAGCTCAACGTCGGCGGCAACATGGACTTCAAGAACATGCTGGAGCGCGACCGCCTGGAGTCCAAGAAGATCTCCAAGACCCAGGCCGTCACCTCCCAGATCCCCGACCGGGACCTGGGCGAGAACAACGTCCACATCGGTCCGTCCGACTACGTGGCCTGGCTGGACGACCGCAAGTGGGCCTACGTCCGCCTGGAGGGCCGCGCCTTCGGCGACGTTCCGCTGAACCTGGAGTACAAGCTGGAGGTCTGGGACTCCCCGAACTCCGCCGGCGTGATCATCGACGCCCTGCGCGCCGCGAAGATCGCCAAGGACCGCGGCATCGGCGGCCCGATCCTCTCGGCCTCCTCCTACTTCATGAAGTCCCCGCCGGTCCAGTACTTCGACGACGAGGCCCGCGAGAACGTGGAGAAGTTCATCCGCGGCGAGGTCGAGCGCTGAGCCGCGGGCCGGCGGCGGCACGCCGGCGGCGGCCGGACGGCTGACCGGCCGGGCCGGCGGACGGACGCGGCGCACGGCGGGACCGGCGGACGGTCCCGCCGGCCGTGGGCGCCGTACCCCGTCCGCACCCGGCACGAGCGGCGGGAACGGTGAGGGGCCCGGACACCACGTCCGGGCCCCTCACCGTTCGCCGCCGGCCCCGGACCGCCCCCGGGGACGGCTTCAGTGCTCGACCAGCCGGTCGTACTGCGTCGTGGTGTGCCGCAGGATCGCCGTCAGCTCGTCGCCGACCTTCGGCTCCGCGGCGTCCTCCGGCACGAACAGGATCGACACCTGCATGTGCGGCGGCTCGGCGAACCACCGCTGCTTGCCGTCCCACACGAACGGCGACAGGTTGCGGTTGACCGTCGCCAGGCCGGCCCGCGCCACGCCCTTGGCCCGCGGCGTCACGCCCTGCATCGTCTTCGGAGCCTCCAGACCCACCCCGTGCGAGGTGCCGCCGGCCACCACCACCAGCCAGCCGTCGCCCGGCGCCTTCTGCTGGCGGTAGCCGAACCGGTCGCCCCTGGACACCCGTGTCACGTCCAGCACCGAGCCCCGGTACCGGGTGGCCTGGTGGTCGCCCAGCCACAGCCGCGTCCCGATCCGCGCCCGGAAGCGGGTCTGGGGGAACTGCTGCCGGAGCAGGGCGAACTCCTCCGGCTTCAGGTGGCTGACGAACATCGTCTCCAGCGGCAGCCGGGCGGCCCGCAGCCGGTCCATCCAGCCGATGACCTCCTCCACCGCGTCCGTGCCGTCGGTGCGGTCCAGCGGCAGGTGGATCGCGAAACCCTCCAGCCGCACGTCGTCCACGGCGGCGCGCAGCTTGCCCAGGTCCTCCTCCAGCACCCCGTGCCGCTTCATCGAGCTCATCACCTCGATGACGACCCGGGCGCCCACCAGCGCGTTCACCCCGTCCACCGAGGAGACGGTGCGGATCGCCCGGTCCGGCAGCGGCACCGGCTCCTCACCGCGGCGGAACGGGGTGAGCACCAGCAGGTCCCCGCTGAACCAGTCCTTCATGCGGGCGGCCTCGTACGTCGTGCCCACGGCGATGACGTCGGAGCCGAACCGGGCGACCTCCTCGGCCAGCCGCTCGTGGCCGAAGCCGTACCCGTTGCCCTTGCAGACCGGAACCAGGCCCGGGAACTGCTCGAGCACCGTCCGCTGGTGGGCCCGCCAGCGGTCGGTGTCGACGTAGAGGGAGAGCGCCATGGCCGTGCGGCACCTTTCTCATCGGTCCGGGCGGGCGCCTAGCGGCCCGCCGGCGTGCGTGGAGTGGGGGCGTCAGCGGCGCGACATGTAGATGTCGAGCGCCTTGTGCAGCAGCTTATTGAGCGGGAAGTCCCACTCCCCGAGGTACTCGGCGGCCTGCCCGCCCGTGCCCACCTTGAACTGGATGAGGCCGAAGAGGTGGTCGCCGTCGTCCAGGGAGTCGCTGATGCCGCGCAGGTCGTACACGCTCGCCCCGAGAGCGTAGGCGTCCTGGAGCATCCGCCACTGCATCGCGTTGGACGGACGCACCTCGCGCTTGTGGTTGGCCGAGGCGCCGTATGAGTACCACACGTGCCCGCCCACGATCAGCATCGTGGCCGCGGCCACCGGTTCGCCCTCGTGCTTGGCCAGGTACAGCCGCATCCGGTTGGGGTCCTCGGCGTTCAGCGCCTTCCACATGCGCTGGAAGTACACCAGCGGACGCGGCCGGAAGCGGTCGCGCTCGGCGGTGACCTCGTACAGCTCCTGCCAGACGGGCAGGTCGTCGTAGCCGCCCTGCACGACCTCGACGCCGGCCTTCTCGGCCTTCTTGATGTTGCGGCGCCACAGCTGGTTGAAGCCCTTGTGGACCTCGTCCAGGGTGCGGCCCTCCAGCGGCACCTGGAAGACGTAGCGCGGCTGGACGTCGCCGAAGCCGGCGCCGCCGTCCTCGCCCTGCTGCCAGCCCATCCGGCGCAGCCGGTCGGCCACCTCGAAGGCGCGCGGCTCGATGTGCGTGGCCTCGACGTCGCGCAGCCGCTTGACGTCCGGGTCCTGGATGCCGGCCTTGATCGCGGGGGCGTCCCAGCGCCGGATCACCACGGGCGGGCCCATCTTCACCGAGAACGCGCCCTTGGCCTTCAGGTGCGCCAGCATCGGGCGCAGCCACTCCTCCAGGTTGGGCGCGTACCAGTTGATCACCGGCCCTTCGGGCAGGTACGCGAGATAGCGTTTGACCTTCGGCAGCTGGCGGTAGAGCACCAGGCCCACACCGACCAGCTCGCCGCTCGCGTCGAACCAGCCCAGGCTCTCCGAGCCCCACTCGGCCTTCACGTCCGCCCACGCCGGGACCTGCATGTGGCTGGCCGATGGGAGGCTGCGGATATACGCCAGGTGCTGCTCGCGACTGATCGTCCTCAGGGTCAGGCTCATTACGGGGCGCTCCTCCGGCGTACTTCGCAGGGTCTGGCCGGAAGCCTACTGCGGCCGGAAGCGCCCCGGTCGTGCCCGTGGGGGGTGGCGGCGTGCCGGGCGGGGGCGGGCGCGGGCCCGCCGGTCAGGTGCCGAACGGT
Organism: Streptomyces desertarenae; assembly: GCF_042681365.1. Classification (NCBI taxonomy): domain Bacteria; kingdom Bacillati; phylum Actinomycetota; class Actinomycetes; order Kitasatosporales; family Streptomycetaceae; genus Streptomyces; species Streptomyces desertarenae. Next base: position 154,296 of record NZ_JBHUFU010000002.1, read on the forward strand.
CCCCCGTTCCACATCCCGAAGAAGAGGCCGAGCGCCGCGGCGCCCATGCCGACGACCAGGACGAAGCGCTCCTCCGTGGTCGCCGAGATCATCTGGCCCCAGCCGCCCGCCACCAGGCCCAGCAGTCCGGCCCAGGTCGTGATGGGGCTCAGCCCGGGGAAGAAGGCCGTGACAACCGCGATCAGGGCCAGGACCGCCGTCGCCGCCACGAGGCGGTTCTCGACCGGGTGCGGCCGTCCGTCGCTGTTGAGGTAGGACGCGGGACCGCCCCGCCTCCTGTGCACCACCTGTGACATCGGTACCTCCCGTTGGTCGTCCCGCTGCGCGAGCGGTCCGGCGGGGGACGGCGCCGGGTGACGCCGCTCACATCCGTTGTGTCCAGATTGCGGCGACTGTCGGCCGGATTTCAACCCGAGTGGTGGTGCCGGGTACTCTGTACCGTCTGCGCGGTGTCGGCCCTCGTCGCGCCTGCCCCGGGATACGGACCCGGGTCCTGTTCCGGGGAAGTCCCCGGGACTGTCAGTGCCGGCCGATACCGTTGCTCACGCATCACGACCCTCCTGCCACGGAACGACCGTGGCCGCCGAGTCCAGAGGAGGTGGGTTCCGACATGCGTCACTACGAGGTGATGGTCATCCTCGACCCCGATCTCGAGGAGCGCGCCGTCTCCCCGCTGATCGAGAGCTTCCTTTCCGTCGTCCGTGAGGGCAACGGAAAGGTCGAGAAGGTCGACACCTGGGGCCGTCGTCGTCTCTCGTACGAGATCAAGAAGAAGCCCGAGGGCATCTACTCGGTCATCGACCTGCGGGCCGAGCCCGCAGTCGTCAAGGAGCTCGACCGTCAGATGAACCTGAACGAGTCGGTTCTGCGGACCAAGGTCCTCCGCCCCGAGACCCACTGAGCCACCGGCCCAGCGAGGGCCGGGGCACCGGTGGCACCCCGGATCCCCGGAGACCACCACCGGCACCACAGCAGCACTAGCAGCCAGCAGCACCCGCCGAGAGGTTCACCCATGGCAGGCGAGACCGTCATCACGGTCGTCGGCAATCTGGTCGACGACCCCGAGCTGCGCTTCACCCCCTCCGGTGCGGCGGTCGCGAAGTTCCGCGTCGCGTCCACTCCGCGCATCTTCGACCGCCAGACCAACGAGTGGAAGGACGGCGAGAGCCTGTTCCTGACCTGCTCGGTGTGGCGGCAGGCGGCGGAGAACGTCGCCGAGTCCCTCACCAGGGGCACGCGCGTCATCGTGCAGGGCCGCCTCAAGCAGCGGTCGTACGAGGACCGCGAGGGCGTCAAGCGCACGGTCTACGAGCTGGACGTCGACGAGGTCGGCGCCAGCCTGCGCAACGCCACGGCCAAGGTCACCAAGACCGCCGGCCGCGGCGGTCAGGGTGGCGGCGGCGGTGGCTGGGGCGGCGGCCCCGGCGGCGGCCAGCAGGGCGGCGGTGCACCCGCGGGCGACCCGTGGGCGACCGGCGCGCCGGCCGGCGGCCAGCAGGGCGGCGGCGGTGGCGGCTGGGGCGGTGGCTCCGGCGGTTCCGGCGGTGGCTACTCGGACGAGCCCCCCTTCTGAGATCCCGCAGGGGTTCCGGGAGGGCTGCGCTCACAGCACAGACTTCTTGAACCAAACGGAGAGAGACAATGGCGAAGCCGCCTGCTCGCAAGCCGAAGAAGAAGGTTTGCGTGTTCTGCAAGGAAAAGATCAAGTACGTCGACTACAAGGACACGAACCTGCTGCGGAAGTTCATTTCCGACCGCGGCAAGATCCGTGCCCGCCGGGTCACCGGCAACTGCACCCAGCACCAGCGCGACGTCGCCACGGCCGTGAAGAACAGCCGTGAGATGGCGCTGCTGCCCTACACCTCGACCGCTCGATAAGGGAAGGATGGCCGACGCATGAAGATCATCCTGACCAACGAGGTCTCCGGTCTCGGCAACGCCGGCGACATCGTCGAGGTGAAGGACGGGTACGCCCGCAACTACCTGCTCCCCCGCGGATTCGCCATCCGCTGGACCAAGGGCGGGGAGAAGGACGTCGAGCAGATCCGCCGCGCCCGCAAGATCCACGAGATCGCCACGATCGAGCAGGCCAACGAGATCAAGGGCCGGCTGGAGGGCGTCACCGTGCGCCTGAAGGTCCGCGCCGGCGACCAGGGCCGCCTGTTCGGTTCCGTGACCCAGGCCGACATCGCCTCCGCGGTGAAGGCCGCGGGCGGCCCGGACGTCGACAAGCGCCGCATCGAGCTGGGCTCGCCCATCAAGACCCTGGGCTCGCACCAGATCACCGTGCGCCTGCACCCCGAGGTCGTCGCCAAGGTCGGCGTCGAGGTCGGCGCCGCCTGAGCCACGGCACCGGGCCGCGGCACTGAGCCGTGGCACGACGCACGCGGCAGGAACAGGGCCGCGGTCCCCGCACGGGGGCCGCGGCCCTGCGCCGTCTCCGGGCCGCTCCGGTCCGGGCCGGATCCCCGCCCGGACCGGAGCGGCCGGGAGCGGTCAGGCACGTACCGCCCCGGTGACGATCCACCGCCCCGAGCGGGCCCGCAGCCACAGGGTGGCCAGCCGGACCGCCATCATCAGCCCCGCCACCGCCCACCACAGCGCGGTCAGCCCTCCCCCCAGCGCCGGTACGGCCAGGGCCGCCGGGGCGGACACCGCCAGCGTCGCCAGCGACGCCCACGCCAGGTACGGGCCGTCCCCGGCCCCCATCAGCACCCCGTCCAGGACGAACACCACCCCCGCGATCGGCGAGGTCACCGCCACGACCAGCAGCGCGGGCGTCAGTCGGTCGTGGACGGCCGTGTCCGAGGTGAACAGCGGCAGCAGCAGCGGGCGCGCCGCGGCCACCAGCATCCCCAGCACCACACCGGACGCCACGCCCCACTGCACCATCCGGCGGCAGGCCGCCCGCGCTCCGGCCGCGTCCCCCGCCCCCAGATAGCGGCCGATGATCGCCTGCCCGGCGATCGCGATCGCGTCCAGCGCGAAGGCCAGCAGCGACCAGACGGTGAGCGTGATCTGGTGGGCCGCCACCTCCACGTCCCCCAGCCGCGCCGCGACGGCGGTGGCCAGCACCAGCATGGCCCGCAGCGACAGCGTGCGCACCAGCAGGGGCACCCCGGCGCGGCCGCTCGCCCGGATCCCGGCGGCGTCCGGCCGCAGCGAGGCCCCGTGCCGCCGGGCGCCGCGCACCACCACCGTCAGGTAGACGGCGGCCATGCCGCACTGGGCGATCACGGTGCCCCACGCCGACCCGGCGATGCCCAGCCCGGCGCCGTAGACCAGCACCACGTTGAGCACCGCGTTGAGGGTGAAGCCGCCGACGGCCACGTACAGCGGGGTGCGGGTGTCCTGGAGGCCGCGCAGCACCCCGGTGGCGGCCAGGACGACGAGCATCGCGGGGATGCCCAGCACGCTGATCCGCAGGTACGTCACGGCGTGCGGCGCGGCCGTCTCCGACGCCCCGAACAACTCGATGAGTGCGGGCGCCGCGGGCAGGGCGGCGGCCACCACCGCGGCGCCCAGCAGCAGCGCCAGCCAGATCCCGTCCATGCCCTGCCGGATCGCCGAGGGCAGGTCCCCGGCGCCGACGCGGCGGGCGACGGCCGCGGTGGTGCTGTAGGCGAGGAAGACGAAGACGTTCACCCCCGTCGTCAGCAGGGTGGCCGCGATGCCGAGACCGGCGAGCTGCGGTGTGCCCAGGTGTCCGACGATCGCGCTGTCGGCCATGACGAACAGGGGCTCCGCGACGAGCGCGCCGAAGGCGGGGAGGGCGAGCGCGATGATCTCGCGGTCGTGGCGCCGTACGCCGGTGCGTCCGGCGGGCCGGGGAGCGTGTGTCATGATCCGATCCAAACATCCACAGGTAATGACTGCAACCCTGGTGTGGTTATTACCACTCCTCACGCGGGGTGACATCCGCTGCGCCGTTCGTCGCGACCTCCTCACCTGGTGCGAAGTTTTTCTCCTGCACAGCCGGTGGATGGCGGAACAGCAGGTCAGGGCGGTGATGAAGGTGGGCGACCCGAGTTCTCCACAGGTCCGTCCCCCGCCCCGTGCACAGGTTTCGCCGGGTTCTCCACAGGAAGGACCCCGTCATCCACAGAGCCTGTGGATAACTGAATTGGCTGCGGCCCTCCGCAGCCCTACCGTTGTCCGGCGCCCGCCCTCCGTTCCCCTCCTCTTCACCGCGGCTGCGATCCACCGCGGCCGGCGAACCGGCGGGCCTTCGATGTCAGAGCCGTGCCGTAGGAAAGAGGGGCACGGCCGTGAGCCACGGGAGGAGGTGCGGGATGACGCCGTCCGAACACGTCGACAGCCCGGCACCCGGTCACGTCGTGGGATCCCACGGCCCGGGGGGTGCCGGCCCGGGCGACCACCTTCCCGTCTCCCGCCAGCGCCGCGGTCCGGAGGCGGACGGCGAGCGCCACGACCGCGGACCCGACGCCTGGGCGGGCGGCCCCGGGGGCGCCTTCGACCGCGTGCCGCCGCAGGACCTGGAGGCCGAGCAGTCGGTCCTCGGCGGCATGCTGCTGTCCAAGGACGCCATCGCCGACGTGGTGGAGACCATCCAGGGGAAGGACTTCTACCGCCCGGCCCACGAGACGATCTACCAGGCCATCCTCGACCTCTACGCCAAGGGCGAGCCCGCCGACCCGATCACGGTCGCCGCCGAGCTGACCAGGCGCGGCGAGATCGCCAAGGTCGGCGGCCCCGGCTACCTCCACTCCCTGGTCCAGACGGTCCCCACCGCCGCCAACGCCCAGTACTACGCGGAGATCGTCCACGAGCGCGCCGTCCTGCGCCGCCTGGTCGAGGCGGGCACCCGCATCACGCAGATGGGATACGCCGCCGACGGCGACGTCGACGAGATCGTCAACTCCGCCCAGGCCGAGATCTACGCCGTCACCGAGCAGCGCACCTCCGAGGACTACCTCCCCCTCGCCGAGATCATGGAGGGCGCGCTCGACGAGATCGAGGCGATCGGTTCGCGCAGCGGTCAGATGTCGGGCGTGCCGACGGGCTTCTCCGACCTGGACTCCCTCACCAACGGCCTGCACCCGGGCCAGATGATCGTCATCGCGGCGCGGCCCGCCATGGGCAAGTCCACCCTCGCCCTGGACTTCGCCCGCGCCTGCTCGATCAGGCACAACCTGCCCAGCGTGATCTTCTCGCTGGAGATGGGCCGCAACGAGATCGCGATGCGGCTGCTGTCGGCCGAGGCGCGGGTGGCGCTGCACCACATGCGCTCGGGCAGCATGACGGACGAGGACTGGAACCGGCTGGCGCGCCAGATGCCGGAGGTCACCGAGGCGCCGCTGTACATCGACGACTCGCCGAACCTGACGATGATGGAGATCCGCGCCAAGTGCCGCCGCCTGAAGCAGCGGAACGACCTGCGGCTGGTCGTCATCGACTACCTCCAGCTGATGCAGTCGGGCGGTTCGCGGCGTCCCGAGAGCCGTCAGCAGGAGGTCTCGGAGATGTCCCGGAACCTGAAGCTGCTGGCCAAGGAGCTGGAGGTGCCGGTGGTCGCGCTCTCCCAGCTCAACCGCGGCCCCGAGCAGCGCACCGACAAGAAGCCGATGGTCTCGGACCTCCGCGAGTCGGGCTCGATCGAGCAGGACGCCGACATGGTCATCCTGCTGCACCGCGAGGACGCCTACGAGAAGGAGTCGCCGCGCGCGGGCGAGGCGGACCTGATCGTGGCCAAGCACCGCAACGGTCCGACGGCGACGATCACCGTGGCCTTCCAGGGCCACTACTCGCGCTTCGTGGACATGGCCCAGACGTGACGGCACGGGCCGGCACGGCGGCTTCCGGTCCGCGGGGCCGGCCGCGGCGGCGCCGGGGGGCGAAGCGGCCGCGGCGACGGGACTGTCGGTGGTCGGTGGAAGGCTGGGCGCGTGACGACGACACCGACGACACCGTGGACGCTCCTGGACATCGACCGCGCGCTGCGCGCGAGTTGGTCCGCCGACACCTGCTGCCCCTCCGACATCACGCGCATCGGGTGGAGCCCGGACAACCCCGCCTGGGGGCACTGCGACATCACCGCCCTGGTCGTCAACGACCTGCTGGGCGGCGATCTGATGCTGGGCGAGGTGTTCCACGGCGGTGAGCCGGAGGGACACCACTGGTGGAACCGGCTGCCGAGCGGGGTCGAGCTCGACCTGACGCGGGAGCAGTTCGTCAGGGGCGAGACGGTCACCGCGGGCCGGCCGGTGGAGCGACCCGCGGGGCGGGTACGCCGCCGCTGGGAGGAGTACCTGGTGCTGCGCGGCCGTGTCGGGGAGCGCCTCGGCCCGCTGCCGCCGGTGCCGGGGATGTGAGGTGCCGCCCGTCGGGCGCGGACGGTGGGAGGCTGGAGGGGTGTACGAGGAGCGGGACTCGCAGCGGGTGGCGGGCGCGGTGGTGTGGCGCCGGGAGGCCCCTCCGGCCGCCCGGCGGTCGCGGGGGCCGGTCCGGGTGCTGCCGGACGGCTGCATGGACGTGATCTGGACGGGCGGCGGACTGCTGGTGGCCGGTCCCGACACCCGGGCCCACCTCGTCGACGACCGCCCCCGGGAGCCCGCCGGGCCCGGGGGGCGTTCCCGCGGCGCCGCGTACGTGGGGCTGCGCCTCGCCCCGGGCTCCGGGCCGCGGGTCCTGGGCCTGCCGGCGCACGAACTGCGCGACGCGCGGGTGCCGCTCGACGCCCTCTGGCCGCAGCGGAGGGTGCGGGAGCTGGTGGAACGGGTGGCGCTGGCACCGGACCGGGCCGCCGCGCTGGAGGCGCTGGCCGCGGGAAGGCTCCGGGAGGCCCCGGGCGATCCGCTGACGGACGTGGTGGCGGCCGGGCTGCGGGCGGGTGGGAGCGTCGCGTCGGTGGCCCGGGGCGCCGGGCTGAGCGAGCGGCAGCTCCACCGCCGCTCGCTGGCGGCCTTCGGGTACGGGCCGAAGACCCTGGCGCGGGTGCTGCGGCTGCAGCGCGCCCTGCGCCTGATCCGCGGCGGTGTGCCGCCGGCGTCGGCGGCCGCCCGGTCCGGGTACGCGGACCAGGCGCACCTGTCGCGCGAGGTCGGGGCGTTGGCGGGGGTTCAGCTCTCGGTGCTGCTGGCGGAGGCCTGACCGCCGTCCGGGCCGTCCGGGCCGTCCGGGGCGCCGGTGCCGCCCGGCAGGGGGGCGAAGAGGTCGACGCTGTTGCCGTCGGGGTCGAGGACGACGGCGTACCGCTGCCCCCAGAAGGCGTCCCACGGCTCCAGGTACCCGGTGTGGCCGGCCCGGACGAGGCCGGCGTACTGCCGGTCGACGTCGGCGGGGTCGTCGCAGCGGAAGGCGAGCCCCACGCGGTGGCCGCCGCCGGGCGGGGTCCAGCCGGGGTCGAAGGAGCGGACGGTTTCGACGGTGTCCCAGGCGATGCGGAGCCCGCCGGGGAGGGTGGCCTCGACGTGGGGCAGGCCGTCGGCGTCGGCGGGGACGTCGATGCCGAGGCGGCGGTAGAACGCGAGTGAGGCGGCCAGGTCGGCGACGACCAGGCCGATGAGGTCGAATCGTGGTGCCATGCGGCCATGCTGGACGGCGGGGCGGCCGGCCGTCTTGAAGGAATCGGACGTCCGCGGACCGGCCCCGGCGGCGGCCGGACCGGTCTAGGCTGTCGATCACCATGAGCGATTTCGACATACGGCCCGCGGTGGCCGGCGACCTGGGCGACATCGTGGACATGCTGGCCGACGACCCCCTGGGCGCCCGGCGCGAGTCCCCCGACGACCTCGCCCCCTACCGAGCGGCCTTCGAGGAGATCGCCGCCGACCCCCGGCAGAACCTGGTGGTCGCCGTCCGCGACGGCCGGGTCGTCGGCACCCTGCAGCTCACCGTCATCCCCGGGCTGTCGCGGCGCGGTGCGAGCCGCGCCCTCATCGAGGCCGTCCGCGTCCGCTCGGGGGAGCGCGGCGGCGGCCTGGGCACGCGGTTGGTCCAGTGGGCGGTCGAGGAGGCGCGCCGGCAGGGCTGCGCCCTGGTCCAGCTCACCTCCGACGCCACCCGCACCGAAGCGCACCGGTTCTACGGGCGGCTGGGATTCGTCGCCTCGCACGTGGGCTTCAAACTGGCGCTCTGAGGGGACGTACGGGCCGGGCCGGACGCACCGGGCACGGGAGCCGCGCCCGGTGCGTCCGGCCGCGCGGGCACCGGCCGGCGGCGCAGGACCTGGGGCACCGCTCCGGCGCTCCACGCCTCCAGCAGGGCGCGGTGCACGGCGGTGACCCCGTGGCGGGCGGCGAGGTCCAGCGCCGGGGGAGTGAAGCCCGAGGTGGTGACGAACAGGGCCGCCTCCGCCCGGTGCTCCGTCCTCGCCGTCCGGGCGAACCTCCGCACCTCCCCGCTCCGCACGGTCCGGTGGGGGGCGAAGCGCCTGCACCGGACCACCAGCCGCCGCCCGTCCGCCGTGCGGCCGACGAGGTCCGCGCCCGGGCCGCCGGCACCGGTCACGGCGCATCCGTCGCGGCGGCACAGCCCTGCCACGCGGTCCGCGAACTCCTGCCGCCCCGCCGCGTCCGCCACCGCCCCCGCAAACTCCCGCCCGCGGAGGGTCCGCTTGACCCGTTCGAGGTCCTCGCGGATTCCGATGAGCTCGCGGCGTTGCTCGCCGGAGGCCCGGATGAGGTGGTTCAGCATGGGGACGATCGTCCGTCCGATGACGCGGCTCGCGCTCTCCTCGCCGATGCGGGCGATGCGTTCGTCCAGGGCGCCGAGATCGATGTCCACATGGACGCCGATCGGGTTGTCCACAGGCTGTGGACGACTCCTCCGCTCGGCGTCCAGCAGGTACGCACGCACCTGACGTGCGACGACGCTGTCCCGCAGCAGCATCGCGACGTTGAGGACGGTGCGCCGGGAGAAGATGCCCACGGAGCGGGCCCGCGGGTCCAGGCCACAGAGGTCCTTGAAGGACCTCAGTGCCGGCCCCGTCAACAGGCGGTACCCGTTCGCCTCGAGTTCGTCGCGGTGGTCCTTCACGAGTGACTTGACTGCCTCGACGCCCACCTCGAAGTAGGCGGCGACCATCCGCGTGGTGACGTGGAGCCCGTCCGGCAGGACCCCGAGCACCTTGACCTTGTCGAGCGCCTCCGTGCGGCCCGCCACGCTCGCGCGCAGCGTCCTCGACTCCAGCAGGACGGCGTCGTTCGTCATCGTCGTCTCCTCCGATCGGGTGTCACCCCAACGGCCCACCCCTCACCAGGGGAACGAGGAGGAACAGGGGGAAGACACGAGCGAACCACGCGAAAGCATGCGAAAAAGCGGCGGTGTGGACAGCCGTGCCGTACCGGGCCGTGCGGGGGAAGCACTGGCATCCGCCCGCGCGACCGGTGGAGAGTTGCCGCATGGCCACAGACAGCGAAGAGCAGGACGCCGCACTGCTGCCCGGGACCCGCCGCGCACTCGACCACAGGCTGGCCGTCGCGCAGGCCGAGGGGCGGGTGCCGTCGGCCGTCGCGGCCGTGGTGCGGGACGGGCGGACGGTGTGGACGGGAGTGCGCGGCGGCGCGGTCGCGGAGGCGGGCGGCGGGCCGGCGCCCGGCACCCAGTACCGGATCGGCTCGATCACCAAGACGCTCGTCGCCGTGCTGGTGATGCGGCTGCGCGACGAGGGGCTGCTCGACCTCTCCGACCCGCTCGGCAGGCACCTGGAGGTGCCCGGTGGACCCGGGGTGTCCGGGGCGTCCGGGGAGGAGGTGGCCTCGGCGACCGTCGCCCAGCTGCTCTCCCACTCCGGCGGACTGGCCGCCGAGCCGCGCGGCCCCTGGTGGGAGCGGACGCCCGGCGATCTGCGCCCCGGGACGGCCGACCTGTTCGGCGAGCGGCCCGTGAGGCACCCGGCCGGGCGGCTGCACCACTACTCCAACCTCGGCTACGCGCTGCTGGGCTCCCTGGTGGAGCGGGTGCGCGGCGCTCCCTGGGACGAGGTGCTGCGCGAGGAGGTGCTCCGGCCGCTGGGCATGGAGCGCACGACGCCGCTGCCCGAGGAGCCGTACGCGCGCGGCTGGGCGGTGCACCCGTGGGCGGACGCGGTGCTGCCCGAGCCGCTCGCCGACACCGGGCGGATGGCGCCGGCCGGGCAGCTGTGGTCCACCGCCGGGGACCTGTGCCGCTTCGCGGTGTTCCTGTCGGCCGGCGACGACCGGGTGCTCGGCGCCGGGAGCCTGGCGGAGATGCGCACTCCGGCGGTGGCCCCGGAGGCGTCCGACGGGGACCGGACGTACGGCCTGGGCGTGCAACTGGTCCGGTCCGGCGGCCGGTTGCTGGCCGGGCACACCGGCTCCATGCCGGGCTTCCTGGCCGCCGTGTGGACCGCGCCGGACGAGCGGCTGGCGAGCGTGGCGCTGCTCAACGCCACCGCGGGGACGGCGGTGGGCGGGCTGGCCGCCGACCTGCTGACCACCGTGGCCGAGCGCGAGCCGTCCTTCCCCGCGCCCTGGCGGCCCCGTTCGGCGGCCGATCCGGAGCTGCTGGCGCTGACCGGCCCCTGGTACTGGGGCCCGTCCGGGGTCGCGCTGCGGCTGCGCGAGGGCCGGGCCCTGGAACTGGTGCCGCTCGGGGGCGCGGGCCGGGCCTCCCGCTTCCGGCCCGAGGAGGACGGCACCTGGACGGGCCTGGACGGCTACTACGCGGGCGAGACGCTGCGCGTGGTGCGGGGCGCGGACGGCGCGGTGAGCCACCTGGACCTGGGGACGTTCGTCTTCACCCGGCACCCCTACGACCCGCAGGCCCCGGTGCCGGGCGGGGTGGACCCGCGGGGGTGGCGCGCCGGCTGACCCGCGGCGCCCCGGCACCTCCCGCGGGGACCGGAGCGCCGCGGGTCAGCCCAGTGCCACCGAGTACGGCGCGAAGCAGCGGTCGGGGTCCATGGGGGTGCCGGGCGCCCCGTGGACCATCAGGGTGCACAGGAAGCCGCCGTCGAGTCCGTGGGCGCGCAGCCAGGAGGCCAGCTCCCGGTGGTGGGCGTAGGCGTCGAAGCGGACCGGGCCCGCGGCGCGGGAGGCGAGGCGCGCGGTCAGCGCCTGCGCGGTGGCCCGGTCCCCGGCGACGACCGGGCCGATCACGGTGGCCCTCCCGTTCGGCCAGGCGGCGGCGTAGCCGGTGATCCGGTCGCCGGAGACGGCCACGGCGAAGTGGTCGGCGAAGGAGGGCAGGCGGACGAGGAGGTGGGAGCGGTCGAGGCCGAAGGCGGCGGCGTCCAGGGCGCGTACGGTGGGCAGGTCGGCCGCGGTGGCGGCGCGCACGGTGACTCCGGCGTCGGACGCGTGGCCGTCGGCGCCGCCCGGGCAGGGGCAGGAGAAGTGCCCGGTCAGCATGTCGACGGAGACGACGGGGACGAAGCCCAGCTTCTCGTAGAGCGGCCGGCCCGGGCCGGCCGCGAACAGGAACACGGTGGCGTCGCCGGACTCCTCCAGTGCGTGCCGCACCAGCCGGCGTCCCAGGCCCCGGCGGGAGTGGCGCTCGGCCACCAGCACCATGCCCACGCAGGCGGCGCCCGCCCCGGGGGCGCCCGGCGACGGGCCGTAGGGGGTGAGGACGACGGTGCCGGCCAGTCCGGGGCGGGGGCGCCCTCCCTGTCCGGGGGACGCCGGGGGCGAGTCGCCGTGCGGGGCGTCGACGCCGTAACCCCGGCCGGCCGTCAGCAGCAGCCGCCACTTGTGCTCCTCGCGCAACCAGCCCCGGCTCTCGGCGAGGTCGGAGCAGGCGGGGAGGTCGGCGAGGGTGAGCCCGCGGACGGGCAGCTCGGCCGGGGAGGGGTGCGGGGGCGGCGGGACCGGTGAGGGGGACGAGGGTGGCGTCACGGCACGCCAGCTTGGCCGAACGGGGCGGACGGGGCCACCGGTTTACGCCTTCCCGGCCCCGCGTTCCCCCACTCCCGCGGGGTGTCCTCGGCCGCGTCCCCGGCGTCCCTTTCGCCCCGCGGAGCGGGGGAACGCGGGTGAATGGCCGGGCGTTGCGGTGAGGGAGGGCGCACCGCGACGGAAAAGTGCGGACACACCGCTGCCGCCGGTTTCCGCAGGGTGTTTCGGGAAGTGAAGATGACGTACCGGAAGTGTGGGAGAACCGCGTCCGGCCGACCGGTCCGGGGGACGCGCCACCCCGCCGCCGGGACCGGCGACGGCCACCGCGGCCCGCCGGAAACCGCTGCTCCCGGGGCTGGGGGAGGACGCCCGCGGCACCGGGCGCGGGCCGCGGGACGGAGCCGGCGCGCCGCCCGCGCGGTGGCGGCGCCCCGGTGTGCCGCCCCGCCGCCGGATTCCGCGGGAGCGCTGCCGGTACTTGTGAATCGGCGGGGCGCCGGTATGGTCGAGTCCACATCACCGCGCATACCTGACCACGCCAGTCCGCGGCCGCTGCCACGGGGAGCTCAGCACGGGGGGTTTCCGCTTTCGGAACGCCTTTGGAAGTTGCCGGACCGATCGGAAGATGTTCGAGGCGATACTGACCATGGCCACTACGTCCGCGGAGAACGGGACCCCGCAGGAGGCCGCCGGCGGCGCGTCCGCGTCCGCACACACCGCCGGACACGACGGCGGTGGCGGATGGGGCTGGTTCACCCAGGGCCCGGACGGCTCCGGCCGGCGTCCGGACGGCCCCCCGGCCGGCCGGGCCCCGGGCGCGGCGCCCGCCGGACCCGCGCCCGGGCCGGCACCGGCCTCCGCGTCCGTACCGGAGTTCACCGCCAACCCCGGCTACGGCAGGCTCGATCCGACCCGCGACGCGGCGCTGATACGCCGCACCCTGGACGAGATCGAGCCCATGGCCCAGACCGTCACCTCGTACTTCTACGCCCTGCTCTTCGTTCGGCACCCGGGGCTGCGCGACCTGTTCCCCGCCGCCATGGACGCCCAGCGCGACCGGCTCTTCCGGGCGCTGCTCACCGCCGCCCGGCTCATCGACGAGCCCCGCGTGCTGGTGGAGTACCTCTCCCACCTCGGCCGGGGGCACCGCAAGTACGGCACCCGGCCCGAGCACTACCCGGCGGTCGGCGAGTGCCTGATCGAGGCGCTCACCCGCTACGCGGTGAACAGCTGGGACGAGCGGGCCGAGGCCGCCTGGGTGCGGGCCTACACGGCGATCTCCCAGGTGATGATCGACGCCGCGGCCGAGGACGAGCGGCACGCGCCGGCCTGCTGGCACGCCGAGGTGGTCGCGCACGAGATGCGCACCCCCGACATCGCCGTCATCACCGTGCGTCCCGACCAGCCCTACCCCTTCCGGGCCGGGCAGTACGCCGCCGTCGAGACGCCCTGGTGGCCGAAGGTGTGGCGGCACTACTCGCCGGCCTGCGCCCCGCGCAGCGACGGCCTGCTGGTCTTCCACGTCAAGGCCGTGCCCGCGGGCTGGGTCTCCACCGCGCTCGTCCACCGCGCCCGGCCCGGGGACGTGCTGCGGCTCGGTGCGCCGGCCGGCTCGATGACGGTGGACCACTCCTCCGACAACGGGCTGCTCTGCCTGGGCGGCAGCACCGGCATCGCGCCCATCAAGGCGCTGGTCGAGGATGTCGCCGGGCACGGCCGCGCCCGTCCGGTGGAGGTGTTCTACGGCGCGCGCAGCGGCCAGGACCTGTACGACCTGGAGTCCCTGCGCGAGCTGGAGCGGCGGCACCGCTGGCTGTCGGTGCGCCCGGTGGTCGAGGGACCGGCGGACGGCGTCGTCGGGCGGCTGCCCGACGCCGTGCGCCGTTTCGGGCCGTGGCATTCGTTCGACGGCTACCTGTCCGGACCGCCCGGCATGATCCGCAGCGGTGTGGACGCGCTGGTGGGCTCCGGGATCCCGTCCCACCGCATACGGCACGACTCCCTCGACGGCCTGGCCGCCGCGAGGGGCTGAGATGGCGGCACGCGAGTGAGGCAGGACGTGAACCACGACGTGGACGCCGAAGAGGCGGCCGACGCCACCATGCTGCTCAGGACGGCCCACCCGGCGCTCCGGCGGCGGCCCGGCAGCGACGGCGAGCACGAGGTGCAGCGGAGGCTGGGCACCACCGCGCGCGCCGACCGCTTCTACGAGGACCAGATGCTCGACCACCTCAACGAGCGGATGCGGGAGTTCGTCGGGCAGCAGGAGATGTTCTTCCTGGCCACCGCCGACCGGCACGGCGAGTGCGACAACTCCTTCCGGGCCGGCCCGCCGGGTTTCCTGCACGTGGTGGACGAACGGACCCTGGTCTACCCCGAGTACCGGGGCAACGGCGTGCACGCCAGCCTCGGCAACATCGAGGAGAACCCGCACGTGGGCCTCCTGCTGGTCGACTTCTTCCGCTCCCGGGTCGGCCTGCACGTCAACGGCCGCGCGGAGGTGGTGGAGGACGCCGAGATGCGGCGGTCCGTCCCCGGCCTGCCCGTGGACCCCGTGCCCGGGCGCCGGGCGCTGGTGTGGGTGCGGGTGACGGTGGAGGAGGCGTACATCCACTGCGCCAAGCACATCCCGCACCTCCAGAAGGCACCCAGGGGGACGCCGCGCGACTGGGGCACGGACGACCAGCGGCGCAAGGGCGGGGACTTCTTCGGAGTGACGCAGGGCGCCCGCGGGCGCACGGTGCCGGCCCCCGCCGCGGAACCGGCCCCCGCCTCCCCGGCTCCGGAGGCGGAAGCGGAGCCGGACACCGGCCCGGCGGCGGCCCCGGCCGAGCCCGTGCCGGCCGGCGAGCCCGTGCCGGCCGGCGCCGGTCTGCCCGACACCGACGACCCGGCGGCCTGGCAGGCGCTCGCCGAGCGCATCCTGGCCAGGGCCCTCAACCGGGGCGGGGAGTCCGAACAGGAGCGCTACACCGGCTGGTTCGGCTGACCGGGCGCCCGGCGGGTGCGCGGCGGCCGGGCGGTGCGCCGACCGGCCGGAGCAGCGGCGAGGCACCCCCGCCCGCCGCGGGAGGACCGCGGCCGTCCATCCGGCCGGACCCCGCACCGCCGGCGTCCTCCCCGGTCCGCCCGACGACGCCCGCGAAGTCGATCAGCCCCAGGTGAGCGGGTCGAGATGGAGGTAGAAGCGCAGGCGCTCGCGGTCGAGGGCGATGCCGTACCTCTCGGCGAACGCCGCGTCCGCGGCCCGCGCCCGCTCCTCGTCCGGCCATGTCTCCCGCGCGTTGGCGAGCAGCAGCGCCAGGTCGGCGTAGCGGTCGGCCAGCCCGAGGCGGCCCAGATCGATGAAGCCCGACACGTCCAGGGTCTGCGGATCCAGGATGATGTTGGGCAGGCACAGATCACCGTGGCAGACGACCGTGTCGGCGGCTTCCTGCTCCCGTCGCCGCGGAACCTGCCGGGTGAGGCGGGCCAGCAGCTCCGCGGCGGGCGTGTGCTGCTGCTCGACGGGGAGGAACTCCGGGTTGACGGCGTCGCGGGCGACGACGTCGTGCGCCACGGCGACCATGGTGTCCAGGTCCCGGCGGAACGGGCACTCCGGCACGGGTACCTCGTGCAGCCGGCGGACCGCGTCCGCGATGCGTCCCCAGGCGGCCCGCAGGTCCCCGGCGGGCACCCGGTCGGCAGGCACGCCGGGGACGGCGCCGGTCACCAGGCAGGCGCCCGCGTCACCGGAGCGCCAGTCGAGCACTCGGGGACCGGGGACGCCCTGACCGCTCAGCCACACGGCCCGGTCGCGCTCGGCCTCCAGGGCGGCCGCATCCGCGGCGGGTACGCACTTGGCGTACCGGGTGGCGTCCGCGCTGCGGAAGACGGCTGCCCCCGACTCGCCCGCGGTGACGGGAAGCCAGTCGCCGTCGCCCGTGCCGAGCAGCGCCGGCGGTGTGGTCCGGGGTCCGGGGTGGTCGCTCATGGCAGCCCATTCAACCAGTCCGGCATACCGGCCCGGGGCCGTGGAGCGCCCGCCCCCGCCGCGTGCCCGGCGTGCGGCGCGGCACGGTCCGGGCGGGGCGGCTAACCCGGCGGCGGGCCCGCCGGCCGGTCCAGGTCCGGTGCCAGCAGGGCCAGCAGGCCCTCGATGTTGACGTCCAGGTACTCCCGCAGCCTGGGCGGTACCACCTCCACCGAGGCGATGCCCGCCCGGGTGAAGGGCACGCGGACGGCCTCGTACTCGCCGCGCGGCTCGTCCACCTCCGGTCCGTGGCGGCGCGAGAGGTCCATCGAGACCAGCCGGCAGACGAAGAAGTGCTGCACCTTCACGCCCGGCCCGGAGCCGGGGCCGTCGGCGTCCGGATCCTCGGCGGGGTCGTAGTCGACGGTGTCGACGAAGGCCGGGACCACGTCGGAGACCTTCGCCCCCAACTCCTCGTCCACCTCGCGGTGGAGTGCGTCGACGACGGTCGCGTCGTCCGGTTCGACCCCGCCGCCCGGTGTGATCCAGTACGGTGCGCGGCCGGGCTTGGTGCGCTTGATCAGCAGCAGGTCGCCGCCGTCGAGGAGGATGGCCCGGGCGGTCCGCTTGACCACGGGGCGTGCGTCGGCGGTCATGGGGAAGGTCTGGCCCGGCGCCGGGTTCGTGAAACCTCCGCCGGACGCGGGGCGGCGGAGGGCGCACCGCCGTCTCACCACTCGGAGGCCGCGCACAGCAGCCGCTCGTGCGCCCGCGCGATGTGCGGCTGCGTCAGCGTCCCGGAACGCACCGCGAGGAAGTAGGTGGACAGCGGCGGCACGGGCGGGTCGAACAGGACGGCGACCCGGCCGTCGTCCAGCGCCTCCCGGCACACGTAGCGCGGCAGCGCGGCCATCCCCGCCCCCGCCGCGACGCACTCCAGCACCGCCCGCAGGTCGGGCGCGACGATCACGCCGGAGCGGCGCGGGGGCGGTTCCTCGAAGACCGCGGTCCAGTAGCGGGTCAGCAGCGGCAGGCTCTCGTGGACGCACAGCGCCGGCACGCCCTCCAGCGCGGCCGGCCCCTCGGCCCGCACCGCCTCCGGCCCGCCGGTCCGCTCCACCCAGTGCTCCGCGGCGACCAGCACCTTCTCCTCGTCGCACAGCGGGGTGGAGGACAGCAGCGGGCCGCGCGGCCGGGAGGGGACGACGGCCAGGTCGTACCGGCCGTCCGCCAGGCCCTCCAGGCTCTCCTCCGGGGAGCCGAACGCGGTGCGCACCGCCAGCCCCCGGCGGACCAGCGGGACGAGGGCCGGCATGGCCCGCAGGGAGGTGAACTCCGGCGGGCCGGTGAGGTGGAGGGTGCGGGCGGCGGCAGCGGGGTCCAGCCCGCCGAGGGCGATCTCCTGGAGGGCGTCCAGGTGCGGGGCCACCTTGTGGGCCAGTTCGTCGCCGGCCCCGGTGGGGATGACGCCCCGGGCGCCGCGCAGGAACAGCGGCCGGCCCGCCTGCCGCTCCAGGGCGCGGATCTGGCCGGTGACGGCGGGCTGGGAGAGCCCGAGCAGCGCGGCGGCCCGGGTGAACGAGCCGGCCCGGTGCACGGTGAGGAAGGTGCGCAGCAGACCGAGGTCCATGTCCGTCTCCACCCCCGTCGGTCCCGGTGTCGGTGTCGGCCCGCTCCCCTCCGCACGCACCCGCCGCGGATACGGGAGGTGACGAACGATAAGCGGAGCGATGGGAGGGTGTCGATATGGTGATTGGACAATGACACTCGGTCAACTAGCCTTGACCATGCGCGTTTCCACGCGCGTCACACGGGCGGCTTGAGACACGAGGGGGGAGTCTCAAGCCGCCCGCGTCGCTGCCCGGACGGCCGTCCAGGCGCAGGCCGCCGTCCGGCCGGGCCGCGCCGGTGCTCAGCCGCGCGCGGCCGCGTCCAGGGCGGCGTGCACGTCGGCGACGAGGTCGGCCGCGTCCTCCACGCCCACCGACATCCGCACGAAGCCCTCCGGCACGTCGTCCCCGCCCCAGCGGCCGCGCCGCTCGGCCGTCGAGCGCACCCCGCCGAAGCTGGTGGCGTCGTCCACCAGCCGCAGCGCGTCCAGGAACCGCTCGGCGAACCCCTTGTCGGGCAGGGTGAAGGAGACCACGCAGCCGAAGCGCCGCATCTGCCGCGCCGCCGTCTCGTGCGCCGGGTCGTCCGGCAGCCCCGGGTGCCGGACCCCGCTCACCTCGCTGCGGCCGCGCAGCGCCTCGGCGACGGCCAGGGCGCCCGCCGCCTGCCGGGCGGTGCGCAGCTCCAGCGTGGCCAGCGAGCGGTGGGCGAGCCACGCCTCCACCGGGCCGGGGATCGCGCCGACCGTCTTGCGCCACAGCCGCACCGGCGCCGCCAGCTCCTCGCTCCGGCACGCCACGTAACCCAGCAGGACGTCGCCGTGGCCGGTCAGCGCCTTGGTGCCGCTGGCCACCGCGTAGTCGGCGCCCAGCTCCAGGGGGCGCTGGCCCAGCGGGGTGGCCAGGGTGTTGTCCACGGCGACCAGCGCGCCGCGCTCGTGGGCGGCGTCGGCCAGGCGCCGGATGTCGCACACGTCCAGACCGGGGTTGGAGGGGGACTCGATCCACAGCAGCGACGCGCCGTCCAGCGCTTCCAGCTGCGCGTCCCCGCCGGTGGGGGCCGTGCGGACCTCCACGCCCCAGCCCTCCAGCCGCTCGCGCACCGGAACCAGCAGGTTGTAGCCGTCCGACGGCAGGACGACCACGTCGCCGGGCTTCGCCCGCGACAGCAGCACCGCGGAGATCGCGGCCATGCCGGAGGCGAAGACGGTGGTGCGCACCGTCTCGTCGCCGGGCGCCTCCAGCTCGCCGATGGCACGCTCCAGGCCCGTCCAGGTGGGGTTGTTGTCGCGGCCGTAGGTGTAGGGGGCGGTGGAGGGGTCGCCGGGCAGGTGGTAGTGCGCGGCCAGGACGGGGCCCGGCATCGGAGGGGCGTACGGCTCCTCGTCCGGCAGCCCGGCCCGCACCACCCGGGTGCCGTCGCCGTACCGCACGCCCGGCGCGTCCTGTGTCCCCCGTGCGCTCTTCGCCTCCGTCATGCGCCGATCTCCTCCCGGCTCGCCCCCGTCGTCGTACGGCCCCGAGCGTACGCGGTGGTCCGGCGGCACCCGGTCCGGCGGTCCCGCCGGCGCCCGGCGGTGATCAGCCCAGCGCGGCCCGCGCCGCCGCGCCGCAGCGGGCGCCGTAGCCGGGGCCGAAGAGCACGGCGTGCACCAGGAGGTGCTGGAGCTGGTGGAGCGGCAGCCGGCCGCGGCGGCCCGGCAGGGGCCGGACCTCCTCGTACGCGGCCAGCAGCCTGTCCAGGTGCGGGCAGCCGAACAGTTCCAGCACCGCCAGGTCCGTCTCGGGGTGGCCGCCCTGCGCGGACGGGTCGATCAGGCGGGCCCGGCCGTCGGCCGCCCAGAGCACGTTGCCCGACCACAGGTCGCCGTGGACGACGGCGGGCGGCCGCGGCGGTCCGGAGAGGCCCGTCCCGTCGGCCGGGTCCGCCTCCAGCTCCTCGCACAGCCGCTCCACGTCGCGGGCGTCCCGGCCGCCGATCCCGCCGCCGTCCGCGGCCCGCCGCAGCAGGGGCAGCAGCCGGTGGCGGGCGTGGAAGGCGGGCCAGTCCCCCTCGCCGGCCGGCGGACCGGACGGCGAGGGCAGGGGCACCGAGCCCAGGAAGGCGGGCCGGCCCGGGCGGGGGCCGCCCCAGGCCGGGGCGCGCACCGCGTGCACGGCGGCCAGCTCCCGGCCCAGCCGTTCGGCCTGTGCGGCGCTCGGCGGGCCCGGCTCGACCCACTCCAGCACCAGCACGTCGTCCTCGGCGGCGAGGACCGCGGGCACGGCCGGCGCCCCGGTGGAGGCCAGCAGCTCCAGGCCGGCGGCCTCGGCGGCGAAGAACCCCCCGGGCGCGCCGGTGAGGGCCTTGGCGAAGACGGTCCGGCCGTCGGGCAGGGCGACGCGGTAGGCGTCGCAGATGTCGCCGCCGCCCACCGGCCGCACGTCGACGGCCCCGGACCCGGCCCCGTTCCCGGCCAGGGCCGCGACCCGGGCGGCCACCCGGTCCGCCGCGCCCGTCATCGCCGCGCCGCCCCGTCCAGCGCCGCCCGCACCTCCGCCAGGAGGCCCGGCACGGCCTCCTCGACCAGGGCCAGGCACTCCTCGAAGCCCTCCGGGCCGCCGTAGTACGGGTCGGGGACGTCCAGGTCGCAGTCCCCGCCGTCCGCGCCGGGGGCGTACGACCGCAGCAGCCGGACCTTCGCCGCGTGCTCCGGCCCCGGGGCCAGCGCCCGCAGCTCCCGCAGGTGGCCCTCGTCCAGGGCGACCACCAGGTCCAGGCGCTCGAACCAGTCGCGCCGGAACTGCCGTGCGACGTGCTCCTGCGCGTACCCGGCCGCCGTCAGCACCGCTACCGTGCGGGGATCGGCGCCGTCGCCCGCGTGCCAGCCGCCGGTCCCCGCGCTGTCGACCTCCACCGCGTCCGCCAGCCCGGCCTCCGCCACCCGGGCGCGGAAGACGGCCTCGGCCATGGGGGAGCGGCAGATGTTGCCGGTGCAGACGAAGCAGACGCGGTACGGCGCGCGGGGGCCCCGGTCCTCCGGGGCGCCGGGGAGGCCGGGGGTGCCGGACGTGGGAGTGAGCATGCCCCCATCATCGCGGAGCCGCGTCCGGGCCGCGGAGCGCCCCGCACGTCCGCCGCCCCGCCGTTCCGCCGCCGTTCGGCCGCCGTCCGCCGGTCAGTCGCCGTCGGGCAGCAGCACGTTCACCGCCCACGACACGATGGAGATCACCAGGCCGCCGAGGACCGCCGTCCAGAAGCCGTCCACGTGGAAGGCCAGGTCGGCCCGGCCGGCCAGCCAGGAGGTGAGCATCAGCATCAGCGCGTTGACCACGAGGGCGAACAGGCCGAGGGTGAGGATCATCACCGGGAAGGAGAGGAGTTTCGCGACCGGCTTGACCACGAGGTTGACGAGGCCGAAGATCAGCGCGACGAGGACCAGCGTGAGCGTCTTCTCGCCCGTGTCGCCGCCGGAGAGCGTGATGTCGTCCAGCAGCCACACGGCCACGGCCAGGGCCACCGCGTTGGCGAGCGTCTTGACGAGGAAGTTCACCATGCCCGGGATCGTTCCAGAAACGGATCGAACCGCATACCGCCGAGGGGTTCGGAAACCATGAAGGTGTCGCGATGAAGGCCTTCCGACTGGAGGAGCTGGAGGCCGAACGGGCCGCCAACGACGGCGCTTACCTGCAGTTCCTGCGCGAGCGCAACATGTCCGTCGGCCTGTACGCCCTCGACCGCGGGCAGCTCGACCCGCAGCAGCCGCACGGCCAGGACGAGGTGTACTTCGTGGCCAGCGGCCGGGCGCTGATCACCGTCGGGGACGAGACGACGCCGGTGGCGCGCGGCAGCGTCGTCTACGTGCCGGCCGGGGTGCCCCACCGGTTCCACCACATCACCGAGGACCTGCGGGTGCTGGTGGTCTTCTCGCCCCCGGAGGGGTGACGCGCGCCTCGGGGTTTCCATAGGGGTCGGTTTCAGGGAAGGACCGGGGCCGTGGCACCTCCCGGCGCGGTGCGTCCCGGCCTAGCATCGGAGGTGCAAGGACGGCGGCACGCTCCGGCGGGAGCCGGCGCACCGGGTACGAGGAAGCGGGTAAGGGCATGGATCTCAGGAGAACCTTCGCGGCGCTGCCGTGGTGGGTGACGTGGGTCGCGATCCCGCTCGTCGCGCTCCTCGTCTTCGGCGGCCTGATCGCCAACATCGTCGGCTTCATCGTGGGCCTGCTCTTCAAGGTGCTGCTGTTCGTCGCGCTGGTCGGCGGGCTGGTCTACCTGGTGCGGAAGTTCACCTCGCCGGGCACCTGAGGCGCGCCCCGGGGCCCGTTCGGCGGTGGCCGGCGCCCCGCGCGCGGGGCGCCGGCCACCGCCGTGCCGCGGTCGTCTCACCGCCGGGCCCGCCGCCTGCCCCGGGAGCCGGACGAGCCCCGGCGGGAGCGCCTGCTCCCGGCGCCGCTCCCGGCACCGCGGTCGGCCACCGCCACCAGCGCCGCCAGCGCCGTCGTCACCGGCACCGAGGCGACCAGCCCGATCGAGCCGACCAGCGTCCGCACGATCTCCTCCGCCACCAGTTCGCTGCCGGCCACCTGGGCCATTCCGCTCTCGGCCACCGAGAACAGCAGCAGCAGCGGCAGCGCGGCGCCCGCGTACGCCAGCACCAGCGTGTTGACCACCGACGCGATGTGGTCGCGGCCGATGCGCATCGCCGCGCCGTACAGCCTCCGCCAGCCCGCCTCCGGATCGGCCTGCCGCAGCTCCCACACCGCCGAGGTCTGCGTCACCGTGACGTCGTCCAGCACGCCCAGCGAGCCGATCAGCACCCCCGCCAGCAGCAGGCCCCGGACCTCGATGTCCGGGTAGAGGGTGTGCACCAGACCGGTCTGGTCGTCGGTGTTGCCCGTCAGCGCCGCCCAGCCGATGAAGACCGAGCCCAGCAGCCCGATCAGCAGCAGCGACACCAGCGTGCCCAGCACCGCCACCGAGGTGCGGGCGCTGACGCCGTGGCACAGGTACAGCGTCGCCAGCATGATCGTGCTGCCCCCGACCACCGCCACCAGCAGCGGGTTGGAGCCCTGGAGGATCGCGGGCAGGATGAACAGCGTCAGCACCCCGAAGCTCATCACCAGGCCCACCAGCGCCAGCACCCCGCGCAGCCGCCCGACGACCACCACCGCCAGGGCGAACAGGGCCCCCAGCGCCACCAGCGGGACGCCGCGCTGCACGTCCACCACGCTGTACTGGAGCTCGCGCGGGGCCTGCGGCGCGTACGCCACCACCACGTCCTGGCCGGCCGACAGGCGCCGGGTGGCGTCCGGGGTGACGATCTCGGGGAAGGTGTGGCCCGCGTCCTCGCCCTCGGTGACCTCGACCGTCGCCCGCAGGCAGGTGCCGCCGTCCCCGCCGTCCCCGCCACCCCCCGGACCGCCGGTGCCCGGTGCGCCGCCCGGCCCGCCCGTGCCGGAGCCCGGCTCCGAACCCGCGCCGGGCGGCGGCTGCCGGGCGGCCCCCACCTCGGCGCAGTCCACCTCCTCGACGGCGGTGACGCGGGCGCCGAACGTCTGGCGGTCGTAGCCGACGCCGCTGTCCCCCTCGCCGTCCGGCGTCCCGCCCGGCCACAGCACCGCCAGACCGGCGAGCACCGCCGCGGCGAACGGCACCAGGACCGCCGCTATGACCCGTCGCAGCCGTGCCGACACGGGGGTGGGAGGGCCGTGGTGGTGCCCGTGGCCGTGCCCGTGCCCGTGTCCGTGTCCGGATCCCGAGCCGCGTCCGTGCCCTGGCTCCGCACCCCGTCCGTGTTCCGGCCCGGCCCCGTCGTGCGGCGGCCGGGGCACCGCCCCGCGGTCGGGGCGCGGCGGCCTCGGGGGGCCCGGTGGCCCGGGAGGAGGCGCGGGCGGCATCGGAGGGGGTTGGGGAGGGGTGGCGTCCACGGTCCGATCATCGCAGGGACGAACGGGAGGCACCCTGGCGCGCGAGCGGTGTCAGCCGTTAGCGTAGGGGCGCTTTTGCACACCGCGGGAGCTCCGAGCACGGGGCTGAGAGGGCGCTGACCTCCGTGGACACCGCCACGGAAACGGCTGCGTCGACCGCCGAACCTGTTACCGGGTAATGCCGGCGTAGGGAGTTGGGTCTCATGACCACGCAGGATGCACGCACGCCCGAAAACGCCTCCGGTACCGCGCGGCAGCGCGGAATCGGCTGGCACAAGGGCTATCTGAGCGGCTCGCGCCCCGACATCAGGGTGCCCGTCCGCCGGGTGCACCTCACCAACGGACAGGACGTGACGCTGTACGACACCTCCGGGCCGTACACCGATCCGGCCATCGACACCGACGTCCGCCGCGGCCTGGCACCGCTGCGGGAGAACTGGATCATCGCCAGGGGCGACACCGAGGAGTACCCGGGCCGGGAGGTGCGGCCCGAGGACGACGGCATCAAGCACACCTCGCCGCGCGGCGGCCTGCGCAACCTCGACGCCGTCTTCCCCGGCCGCCCCCGCCTGCCGCGCCGGGGCCGCGGCGGCACCACGTCCGTCACGCAGCTCGCGTACGCCAGGCGGGGCGAGATCACGCCCGAGATGGAGTTCGTGGCCGTCCGGGAGGGCTGCGCACCGGAGTTCGTCCGCGACGAGATCGCCGCGGGCCGTGCCGTCCTGCCGGCGAACGTCAACCACCCGGAGTCCGAGCCGATGATCATCGGCAAGAACTTCCTGGTGAAGGTGAACGCCAACATCGGCAACTCCGCCGTCACCTCCTCCATCGAGGAGGAGGTCGAGAAGATGACGTGGGCCACCCGCTGGGGCGCCGACACCGTCATGGACCTCTCCACCGGCCGCAACATCCACACCACCCGCGAGTGGGTGCTGCGCAACTCCCCCGTCCCCATCGGCACCGTGCCCCTCTACCAGGCCCTGGAGAAGGTCGACGGCAAGGCCGAGGAGCTGACCTGGGAGATCTACAAGGACACCGTCATCGAGCAGTGCGAGCAGGGCGTGGACTACATGACCGTCCACGCCGGCGTGCTGCTGCGCTACGTCCCGCTGACCGCCCGCCGCAAGACGGGCATCGTCTCGCGCGGCGGCTCGATCATGGCGGCCTGGTGCCTGGCCCACCACAAGGAGAGCTTCCTCTACACCCACTTCGAGGAGCTCTGCGAGATCCTGCGCGCCTACGACGTCACCTTCTCCCTGGGTGACGGACTGCGGCCGGGCTCCATCGCGGACGCCAACGACGAGGCCCAGTTCGCCGAGCTGCGCACGCTGGGCGAGCTGAACCGGATCGCCAAGTCGCACGACGTGCAGACGATGATCGAGGGACCGGGCCACGTCCCGATGCACAAGATCAAGGAGAACGTCGACCTCCAGCAGGAGATCTGCGACGAGGCGCCCTTCTACACCCTCGGCCCGCTCACCACCGACATCGCCCCGGCGTACGACCACATCACCTCCGGCATCGGCGCGGCGATGATCGCCTGGTGGGGCACGGCGATGCTCTGCTACGTCACGCCCAAGGAGCACCTGGGCCTGCCGGACCGCGACGACGTCAAGACGGGCGTGATCACCTACAAGATCGCCGCCCACGCCGCGGACCTGGCCAAGGGGCACCCCCGCGCCCAGGAGTGGGACGACGCGCTCTCCGACGCCCGCTTCGAGTTCCGCTGGGAGGACCAGTTCAACCTGGCCCTCGACCCGGACACGGCCCGCGCCTACCACGACGAGACGCTCCCGGCCGAACCGGCGAAGACGGCGCACTTCTGCTCGATGTGCGGTCCGAAGTTCTGCTCGATGAAGATCTCCCAGGACATCCGCCGCGAGCACGGCGGTGACCTCGCCCTCGACCCGGAGGAGGGGATGAGGCAGAAGTCCGAGGAGTTCGCGGCGGCGGGCAACCGCGTCTACCTGCCGATCGCCGACTGAACCGGCCGACCGGTTCCCGCGCGTCCTCCGCCCGCCTCCGGCCCGCCCTTCCGCGGGCCGGAGGCGGGCGGGGGCCCCGGCCCGGATCAGCCGTCCGCGGCCCGGCCGTCCTCGGCGTCCTGCGGGTACCAGCGCAACTCCACGGTGTTGCCGTCCGGGTCCGCCACGTAGAGCGAGACGGCGACGCCGTGCGCCCCGAAGCGCTCGGCCGGCTCCCCGAGCACGGTGAAGGCGCCGGAGTCGATCACCTCCTGCCAGTCCAGCGGTTCCACGGTGAGGCAGATGTGGTCGACGTTGGCCTCCCCGGGACCGGGCACCAGGTCGATGATCGTCTCCGGGGAGATCCGCACCGAGGGGAACGGCGCTTCGCCCGCCCGCCAGGCGTCGACGCGCACGGGCTCCAGACCGAGGAGCCCGGTGTAGAACTCCAGGGACCTCTCGACGTCCGCGGTGTTGACGACCAGGTGGTCGAGGGCCTTGACACGCAGCACGGTCACTTCGCCTCCAGGGCGGCCGTCTCCAGGGCGACGGCGTGCCGCAGCCAACCGGCGAACAGGACGGGGTCGACGTCCTCGGCGGAGGTGAGCTTCACGGAGGCCATGCGGCGGGCGCCGGGGACGAGCCGCCCGGACGCGTCGGGCACGTCCTGCCCCCGCCACAGCCCGAAGGTCAGGTGGGAGGCGTACGCCTTGAGCAGGCAGACCGGTCCCTGCCCGGGTTTCGCGCCGAGGCTCCAGGTCGGGTGGCCGTGCCACAGTGCGCCGGTGCCGTCCGGCAGGGCGGCGTCGATGACGGGTCCGAGCTTCTCGGCGGCCTCCCGCAGACGCCCGTCGAGGGCGGTCAGGTAGGCGGTGACGTCGGTGGCGCTCACGGGGGTTCCCTTCGATGCGGCGGACGGGTCGGTGCGGGGACGTCCGGTGCGGCTCCCCCGGCGGCCCCTGCCTGTTGCCACCACGATCCACCGGGCGGTGGCCGGCATCAACGCCCGTCTCGCCTAAGCTCGTTGAGCCGGACTCAACGATGGGGGGCGCGGTGCTGGAACGGGTGGAGACCGAGGTCTTCCTGACGCTCGCCGAGGAGCTGCACTTCGGCCGCACCGCCGAACGCCTCCACCTGACGACCGGGCGGGTCAGCCAGGTGGTCAGGAAGCTCGAACGCCGCATCGGCGGACCGCTCTTCGAGCGGAGCAGCCGGGTCGTCCGGCTCAGCCCGGTCGGACGGCGGCTGGCCGACGACCTGGCCCCCCTGGTCGCCGGGATGGAGGAGGCCCTGCGCAGGGCCCGCGACGCCAGCCGCGGCGTGACGGGTGAACTCCGGGTCGCCTTCCTCGGCGAGTGGACGGCGCCGCTGCTGCTCAGGGCGGCCGCCCTGTTCGGCGAACGGAACCCCGACTGCCGGGTCGACGTGCGGGAGGTCCAGCTCGCCACCTCCCGGGCGAGCCTGGTGGACGGCTCGGTCGACGTCCTGATCGCCTCGTACCCGTTCGACGGCATGGCGTGCGGGCCGGTGCTGACGACCGAGCGGCGGGTGCTGGCGGTGGCCGCCACCCACCCGCTGGCGGGCGAGGAGTCGGTGTCCGCCGAGGTGCTCGCCGAGTACCCCGTGATCCAGTACCCGGCGGTGACCTCGGCCGCGTTCAAGCGGGACCGCACACCCGACCGCACCCCGTCGGGCCGGCCGGTGCCCAAGGGGCCGGCCGGAGGGTCGTTCTCCGAGATGCTCACCCTGGTGGCCATGGGCCGGGGCGTCCTCCCGGTCGGGGAGCACTCCCGCCGGTACTACCCCCGCCCCGACGTCGTCTACGTGCCGATCCGCGACGCCCCGCCGATCGAGCGCGGACCGGTCTGGCTGGAGGGCAACACCACGGCACGGGTGCGCGAGTTCGTGCGCGCCGCGGTGGACGCGGCCGCCTCCGCACCGCAGGGGTGAGGCGCCGGCCCGCCCCGGCGCCTCACCCGGCCGCCCCGCCCCCTGCGGCGAGGTCACGGGCGTAGGCGGTCAGGGAGCGCCCGTACCGGGGCAGGTGGGGTACGAGGGCGGTCAGGGCGAGGGAGAGCGCCTCCCGTTCCCGTCCGGCGTCGGCCAGGGACAGGGAGAGGAACGCGGCGACGGCACCGTCCAACTCGTCCGAGACGGCCTTCCGCTCGGCCGCGAGCAGGGCGATGCTCTCCTCGGTCCGCCCGAGGTTGCGCAGGGTGCTGCCGAGCTGGACGACCGCCTGCCTCCGCCGCTCCCCGGGCAGTCCGGCGGCCAGCGCCCGGCGGTAGAGGGACGCGGCCTCCTCCTCGCGGTCGAGGGCGTCGTGGGCGGAGGCCAGCTCGTACAGGGCGACGGCGTCGCCCGGCGGCAGCTCGGCGGCGAGCGCCTCGGCGCGGGCGAGGAAGTCGGCGGGCGCGTGGTCGTCGAAGGAGGACCACAGCTCCTCGACCCGCCTCTCCCATGCCGCTCTCGTGGTTGTCGTCATCCCCTCAGCATCCCAGCCCCCGCCGGGCCGTCGCCGTCCGCACCGGGGGTGGGGACGGCAGACGCGGCCCGGCTCACCGGCGCGGGCGGATTCAGCCGTCCGAGGAGGCCCGGGTGCCGGAGCCGCCCTGCCCGCCCCGGCCGGTGAGCTTGTCGGTCACGTCGGCGGTCTGCCCGGCGGGCGGTGCGGAGACGTCCACCTCGGTGCCGAAGTCGTCGAACTCGATCACGGTGCGGACCGTCGCGTCCTGCGGCGGTTGCTGCCGGCGGGCGTTCCCGGAGTCCTGGGTGGTCCGCGAGCCGGTGGCGCCGTCGAGGGAGACCTCGAACTGCTGGCGGCGGATGCGGTCCTGCTCGTCGAGCCAGAGGTCCATCGGCAGGGACTCCCCGAGCTGCTGCTGCAGCTGCTCGCCCTGGGCGGTGTCCTCGCCGGCCAGCTCCTCGACGTCGACGGTCACGCGGTAGCGGGTGGTGTCGACGCCGCCGATCTTCTCGGTGCCCAGGCGCTTGGCGTCGTCGTCCGACAGGGCCTTGGCGTAGTCGACGGCCCGGGCCGGGTCCTCGAGCCGGATGCCGCCCACGGCGGCGTTCTGCGCGGCGGCCTCCCGCAGGTCGATCCTGATCCACGGCTTGTCGCCGGAGAGCTTCTCGCGGAGGGCGGCGGGCAGCTTCTGGTAGAGGTTCCGGTCGACGATCCGCTGCTCGATGCGCTCGCCGCCCATCTCGATCGTCATGTCGCTGGTGCCGTCGGCCAGATCGACGGTGCCGTCACCGGTGGCGCTCTGCCGCTGACCGCCGACGGTGGCGTCCACCTTCATGGTCATCCGGGCCGCCCCGGCGGCCATGGTCTTCTCGTGGGCGGTCTGCACCACCGCGGCGGCGTCGTTCCGCTCGTCGGCGCCCTGCCCGGCACCGGTCCCGACGCCGGGTTCGGCGGCCTTCTCCCCGCTTCCGCCCCCCTCGTTCCCGCATCCGGCCAGTGCGGCGCCGGCCAGCAGTCCGGCGGCCAGCACCGCCCCCGTCCTGGTCCTGCGTGAGACGCGCGCCATGCGTGGTTCTCCCTCGGTGTCGCGGATCCTTACTCGTCCGTCGGGCCACGCGTTTCCGATCGGAGCCCCGTCAACCGATGGAAAATGGACAATCCTCCCGAGGGGTGTGCG
The DNA here is from genome assembly GCF_042681365.1 of Streptomyces desertarenae. NCBI lineage: Bacteria > Bacillati > Actinomycetota > Actinomycetes > Kitasatosporales > Streptomycetaceae > Streptomyces > Streptomyces desertarenae. The sequence goes on from NZ_JBHUFU010000002.1 coordinate 183,194, forward strand.
GGGAGCGGCCGGCGCGGGCGGGGGAGGGCTCAGGCGGTGAACTCCGCGCCGTTGGCCGGAACTCCGACGCCGTGCCAGGTGAAGGGGACGCCGCGCGCCGTGTACGGGTCGGCGGAGTCCATCAGCTGGAAGTGCAGGTGCGGCTCGGTGGAGTTGCCGCTGTTGCCGACGCGCGCGACCACCTGGCCGGTACGTACCCTCTCGCCCTCGCGCACCGCGGCCGAACCGCGCCGGAGGTGGGCGTAGAGGGCGTAGGTGCCGTCGCCGAGGTCGAGGACCAGGTGGTTGCCGACGATGGAGCCGACCCCGGTCACGTCGCGGAGCGAGGCTTCCAGGAAGAAGAACGGCAGGGCGGGGAAGGAGGTGCGGCTGAGGTGGTCGCGGCGGCCGTCGCGCACCCGTACGACCGTGGCGTCGGCCACGGCGAGGACCGGCTGCCCGAAGGCGGGGAAGGCGGTGTTGCGGCGGACGGGCGGCCACCAGCCGAACGCCGGGCGCGGCCGCTCCCCCTCCCCTGGAACCCGCAGGACGTCGATCGCGTAGGTCTGCCCGTAGGCGTGCACGCCGTGGCTGGGCACCTTGTCCGCCGGGCTGTTGAGGGCACTCCAGCGGCCGGCGACCGGCGGTGCGACGGCCACGGGGACGGGCGCGGACCCGTCCCCGCCCCGGTGTGCGCCCCGGGTGAGGAGCCACCGCGGTCCCTCCGTGGACAGCGCGGTCACGGCGGCGGCGAGCAGCAGGGGGCCGGGGACGTCGAGGGCGGTGCCGAGGGCGTCGACGCCGAGGACGGTGCCGAGGGCGTCCGGGACGGCGTCGACGAGGACGAGTGCCACCGTCAGCCCGTACAGCCAGGGCCGCAGCCACCGGGAGACGGCGGCGAGCACGGCGGTGCGGGCCGTGCCGTCGGCGGACGCGGGGGACACGGGCACGGGACGCCTCCTTCTGCGCGGGGTGACCCGAGTCTCCCCGCCGCGGGCGGCGGGGTCGAGGGGTTCTCCGCGAGCGCGCCGCCCGGCGGCCGGTCCGTCAGGCGCCGCGCGGGCCCGTCCGCGCCGTGTCCGCCGTCCGGGCCGCCTCGCAGACCAGTTCCTCCAGCCGGTCCCCGTGCGCGCCGCGCCAGTAGACGTGCCCGCAGTCGCGGCAGCGGGCGAAGGTGTCGTACGTGCGGCGGGTGCCGGGCCGGAGCAGGTGCTCCACCTCGGCCTTGGCCACCGCGTCGAGCAGCCCGTTGCAGGCCGTGCACCTCGTCCACGGCCGCAGGGGCGGCGCGAAGCGCTCCAGCACGTCGGCGAGCTGGTCGTCCGGCTGCGAGCCGCGCACGTAGGCGCCCATCCACAGCCGGCGGCGCATCAGCAGCCCGCGGTCCTGGGTGAGCAGGACGCGCCGCTCGGCGTTGGCCTGCTCCACCAGCGCGGGGTCGTCCCTGTCGTTGTGGTAAGCGGTGTCCACTCCCGCGACCAGGCGCAGCCGCCGGGCCAGCGTGCCCAGGTGGACGTCCAGGAGGAAGCGGAGCGGGCCGCCGGGGACGGGCTGCGGCCTGGGCACCGGCTCGACGCGGACCGTCTCGCCCGCCCGGGGCCGGTGCTCCGGTTCCACCCGCTCCCCGCCGCCCGCGGTGCCGTCCTCCGGGACCAGCGCGCCCACCTCGGTCAGCGGGATGCCCGCGGACTGCACGACGTGGGCGAGGGAGGAGGTGCCGTCGTGCGGCACGGAGAGGGTGCCGGTGCCGCGGTGGCGGGCGGGGAGGAAGATCCGCAGCTCGGGGGAGACGCGCAGGAACAGTTCGCGTGCCGCCCGGGTGCCGCCGGAGTCCCGGGATCGGTGTGGTCGGTCCGTCACCCTGCCCAGGATGCCAGCCGGGGGCCGCGGTTCCCACCGGTTTGCGCCGGTCACCGGCCCGCTGCGGAATCAGCCGGTGGGGAGCTCGCCGGCGAACACGATCATCCGGTCGATCCTCCCGTCCCGCAGGTGCACCACGTCGGTGCCCGTGAGCTCGTGCGTGCCGTCGGTGGTGCGGTAGGTCCACCGGTAGCGGGCCCACTCCCCGGGAGCGTCCACCGCCGAGGAGCGGGTCATGGTGCCCGGCCCCGCCGGGTGCCCGCGCATCTCGATGATGAACCGTTCGACGGCCTCGACCCCGCCGCTCCGCCCCAGTGGCCCCCAGAAGACCACGTCCGGGGTGAGGGCCTGGGAGAGCAGCTCCGTGACGTACGCGTCGCTGGAGGCGTTGAACGCGGAGATGAAGGCGTCGATGGCGGCCTGACCCGCTTCTTCCTGCATCCTCCTGTCCTATCAGAGCGCATCCCCCGCCCGCACGGGATGCCGCGGGACCGCGCCGGCGTCCGGCGCCGCGCCCGTACCGGCCGGGTCAGTCCGGGGCGTGCCCGGGGCCGGAGAAGCCGGGACCGGCGTCCGCGTCGCGCGCGGCCCCCGCGGCGGGGCTGGAGAAACCGGGGTGGGTGTAGCCGAGCCGGGGATGGCGGCTCCCCCCGGTCTCCGCCGCGCCCGCCGCCGAGCCGGCCGGGCCCGCTCCGGCACCGGCGTCCGCCGGGGGGACCGCGGGCCCGGGCGCCGCGCCGTCCAGCACCTCGTGCAGGAAGGGCAGCACCCCGCGCTCCAGCAGGGCCGCGCGCCAGGTCTCGCGGGCCCGGGCGACCTCCTCGGCCAGGGAGCCCTCCGGCCCGTCCGGCCCGTCCGGTCCGCTGCGTCCGTCCCGCCCCTCCGCCCGGAGCGCACCGGAACCGTGGCGGACGGCGGTGACCAGCAGCCCGACGGACGCGGCCAGCAGCGAGACGGCGGCCAGCGCGGCGAAGGCCCAGCCCGCGCCGCGCATCGGCGCGGCGATGGAGGGCTCGGGCGTCAGCAGGCGCAGCAGGTGGCCGACCAGCAGGAAGATCACCGCCGCCGTCCCGGCGAGGGCGGGAGCCAGGACGGAGAGCACCGCCAGGAGACCGGCGCGGGCCCCGCCGGCATCCCCGGCGGGGCCCGCACCGGCCTGGGCCGAGGGCGCGTTGCCGGGGCGGCGCAGCTCTTCGCGGAGCCGGACGAACCGCTCGTACTCCACCGCCGCGCAGGCGGTGATCGCCGCGGTGGCGGCGGTCGCCGCGGCACGGAGCTGCTCGTCGGTCGGCCGCCGCGGACCGGCGTCCGGTGCGGGGCGCTCGCGTACGGCGCGCAGGGCCTCGTCCAGGACGCGCTCGAACGCGGGGCGGTCTTCCAGGCGCAGGTGCGGAGCGGTGTTCATGTGCATCCCCCGGTGCTCCGTAGGGCCGAGGCGGCCGGAAACGGAGGAGAGCTCGCGTGAGGCAGGGACCCGATGGTAGAGCCGTTCCTTCCGGTGGTGACAGGTGTTCACCGAAAACACGGGGTCCCGGGGGGTTGTGTTCGGGGCCGCGCCCGCCCGTGCGCGGAGCGGGCGGACCGGCCGGGGGCGGCGCGTCCCCCGGTGCTCAGACGGGCAGCGGGAGCCGGGACACCAGCAGCTTCCCGGCCATGGTCACTCCGCCGTCCATCGCGACCGCGAGCGAGTCGGCGTAGACGTGCGGCCCGTGCACCTGCGGCGCGCCGTCCTCGCCGTCCTCGGAGCCGACCTCGCCCAGCAGGTACGGGATCGGGCTGTGGCCGTGGACGATCCGCCGTCCGCCGTAGGTGTCCAGCAGTTCGCGCGCGGTCGCCGCGCCGCCCTCGTCGCGGAAGGCGAAGCGCTTGGTGAACTTGCGGAACAGCTCCCAGGTCTCGTCGGCGTCGTGGTGGGTGAGCGCCTCGGTGACGGCGTCGTTGACGTCGGGGATGCTGCTGCCGTACTCCAGGTACGCGGTGGTGTCGGAGTGCACCAGCAGGTGGTCGTCGGCCAGGGCCATGGCGTCCAGCCGGGACATCCACTGGACGTGGTGGTCCTGGAGCCGCTCCATGTCGGAGCGCTGACCGCCGTTGAGCAGCCAGGCCGCCTGGAAGGACGCGGTGCCCGCGCCGGAGTTGACGGGGGTGTCCCCGAACCTCTTGGCGCCGATCAGCAGCAGTTCGTGGTTGCCCATCAGGGCCTTGCAGTAGCCGCCGGCCGCCGCGGCCTCGGCGGAGAGCTGCATCACCAGGTCGATGACGCCGATGCCGTCGGGGCCGCGGTCGGTGAAGTCGCCCAGGAACCACAGCCGGGCGTTGCCCGCGATCCAGTGGTCCTCGGTGTCGATCAGGCCCTGGTTCAGCAGGGCGGCCCGCAGCTCGTCGAGGTAGCCGTGGACGTCGCCGACCACGTACAGCGGGCCCTGCTCGCCGGAGGGGCCGGCCGCCGGGGAGGGGGTGTCCACCAGCGTGGGGGTGGGGGCGGCGCCGGAGCCGATGACGGGCAGGTCGCGCCGGGTGGGGGTGTAGCCCTCCGGGTGCGGCTCCTCGGCCGGGTGCCCCGGCGCGCCCGGCACGGCGGCCGCGGGACCGGGCGGCACGGGACCGCCGGGGGGAGCGGGCGGCACGGGGGGGACGGGAGGCGCGGAACCGTGGGCCGCCGCGCCCGCGGGCCCGGCACCGGGGGGCGGGGGGAGGGGCCGGGCGTACGCGGGGTCCGCGGGACCGGGGTGGGCGTACCCGGCACCCGCCGGATCCGCCCCCCCGGCGCCCGCACCGGCGGCGCCCGCGTCGTGCCACACGTCGGATCCCCGACCGGCCCCCTGAGTCATCGACCCCTCCACCATCGCGCGCGCCTCACCTGCCGGACCTCTCTCCGCCTTCCGCGGGTCGCCCCGTGCCGAGAGCCGGTCCCGGTGTCGTGCGCCCATCATAGGAACGCAGGTCGTGCCTTGTGACGCACCCGGGGGAGGGCAATTCGAACGACCGCCGGACGAGGGCGGGGGCAGGAGTGTCGCCCACCCGGGTTTCCCCGGATTCCACCCGAAATTACCAGGCCGTAACGTCAGTCGCGGCGTCCGGGCGAGCGCGGGGCGCTCACCGTCGTCCGGGGGCGCCGGCGCTGCGAGGAGGTGCGGACGATCAGGTCGGTGGGCATGATCTGGTGCGTCGGCCGGCCCCCGCCGGTGCCTTCGATGGCGTCGATCAGCAGTTGCACGACTGTCGTGCCGATGCGCCCGGGTTTGAGGGACAGGGTGGTGATGGGCGGCTCGGTGGTGGCGTAGACGGCGGACTCGCTGCAGCACACCAGCAGCAGGTCGTCGGGGACGCGCAGGCCGTAGCGGCGGGCGGCGGCGAGCAGGTCGGTGCCGTTGGGGTCGAAGAGGCCGTAGACGGCGTCGGGCCGGTCGGGGCGGGCCAGCAGGCGGTCGGCGGCGACGGCGCCCGCACAGGGGTCGTGGGCGGGGTAGGCCTCGTAGACCGGGTCCTGGCCGGCGCGCTCGCACCACTGGAGGTAGGCGCTGGTGGACAGCCGGGTGTAGGTGTCGGTGCTGGTGCCGGTGAGCAGGCCGATGCGGCGGGCGCCGGCGGCGGCGAGGTGGTCGAGCAGGCCGGTGACGGCGGCCTCGTGGTCGTTGTCGACCCAGGCGGTGACGGGGAGTTCGCCGCAGGGGCGGCCGTCGGAGACGACGGGGATGCCCTGGCGGACGAGTTCGGCGACGACGGGGTCGCGGTCGGAGGGGTCGATGACGACGGTGCCGTCGAGGGCGACGTTGGACCAGACGTCGTAGGGGCTCTGCCGGGTGCTGCCGGGGAGGATCACCAGGGCGTAGCCGCGGGCCAGGGCCGCGGAGGAGGCGGCGCGGGCCATCTCGGCGAAGTAGGCGAACTCGGTGAAGGTGAACGGTTCCTCGCCGTAGGTGGTGACGGTGAGCCCGATCAGTCCGGACTTGCCGGTGCGCAGCGTCCTGGCGGCCGCGGAGGGGCGGTAGCCCAGCCGGTCGGCGACCTCGCGGACGTGGCGGCGGGTGGCGTCGGGCAGGCGGCCCTTGCCGTTGAGCGCGTCGGAGACGGTCGTGATGGAGACCCCCGCCGCGGCGGCCACGTCACGGATGCCCGCACGTCCCAGCCGGCGACCGTGAGCCCGGCTCACCTGGTGCTTCCCTGCTGCTGTCATGGCGAGCCGATAGTAGGGCCGTACCGGGGTGTTTGCGGGGGTGTACAGAGCGAGAGGTGAAGAGACGATTCTGCAAGCCTGATAGGCCCCAAGAGCCTTTGAACATGCGTCAGTTGGCGTATCGGCCCATTGTTTCTGCGGATGTTTCACCGGTTGCTCCAGCAGAATGGCCCATGTCTCAAAGCTGTCTCAACTCACCTTCACGGGTGATGCGCGCCACGGCTCGCGCCACCCGCGCACCTCTTCCCCGGTACGCCCCTCGCTCCGGCCCCTACGACACGCCCGCGAATCCTTCTAGGGTGTACAGCATTGAGCGGTACGGGTGGCGCGCGCACGGGCGCGGCCGCCCCACGACAGGCCCGGAGGGTCGAGGAGGACCAGCCATGACGGAGATGGCCCCGAAGCTGCGCGCGGCGCTGGACGGGATCCCCACCTACAGGCCCGGCCGGCCGCCGGCGGCCGACGGCCCGAGGTCCTACAAGCTGTCCTCCAACGAGAACCCCTACCCGCCCCTGCCCGGCGTGCTGGAGGCGGCCGCCGCCGCGGCCGGCGCCTTCAACCGCTACCCGGACATGGCCTGCTCCGCCCTCGTGGAGGAGCTGGCGTCCCGCTTCGACGTGCCCGTGACCCACCTGGCCACCGGCACCGGCTCCGTCGGCGTCGCCCAGCAGCTCCTCCAGTCCACCGCCGGCCCCGGTGACGAGGTGGTCTACGCCTGGCGGTCCTTCGAGGCGTACCCGATCATCACCCAGATCTCCGGGGCCACCTCCGTGCGGGTGCCGCTGACCGCGGACGAGGTGCACGACCTGGACGCGATGGCCGACGCCGTCACCGACCGCACCCGGCTGGTCTTCGTCTGCAACCCCAACAACCCCACCGGCACCGCCGTGCGCCGCGCCGAGCTGGAGCGCTTCCTGGACCGCGTCCCCGGCGACGTCCTGGTGGTGCTCGACGAGGCGTACCGGGAGTTCGTCCGCGACGAGGAGGTCCCGGACGGCATCGAGCTGTACCGCGACCGTCCGAACGTCTGCGTACTGCGCACCTTCTCCAAGGCGTACGGTCTGGCCGGGCTGCGGGTCGGCTTCGCGGTCGCCCACGAGCCGGTGGCGGCGGCGCTGCGCAAGACGGCCGTGCCCTTCGGCGTGAGCCAGATCGCGCAGGACGCGGCGGTCGCCTCGCTGCGCAGCGAGGCGGCGCTGCTGGAGCGCGTGGACTCGCTCGTCGGCGAGCGGGAGCGGGTGGTGCGCGAGCTGACCGCGCAGGGCTGGACGGTGCCCGGGACCCAGGCGAACTTCGTCTGGCTGCGCCTGGGCGAGCGCACCGCCGACTTCGCGGCGGCCTGCGAGGCGGCGGGCGTGACGGTGCGGCCGTTCGCGGGGGAGGGCGTCCGCGTCACGGTCGGCGAGGCCGCGGCCAACGACCTCTTCCTGCAGACCGCGCAGACCTTCCGCAAGGACCTGTAGGGGCCGCCCGCAGGCGTCCACGGGGTCCCGTCCCGCAGGGGGCGGGGCCCCGCCCGTGATGTTCCCCACCCTTCCGCCCCCCGGTGGGAGGGTGGGTTCGTCGGTGGGTCATACTGGCTTGTGAATGTGAACGCATTCACGAGCACGTGTGCTACGCCACACCCCGTCCACCTTTGGGAGAGTGCCGTGGACCTAGCTCTGGCACCGGAGACGCTGGCCCGTTGGCAGTTCGGCATCACCACCGTCTACCACTTCCTCTTCGTCCCCCTGACGATCTCCCTCGCCGCCCTCACCGCGGGCCTCCAGACGGCCTGGGTGCGCACGGGCCGGGAGGTCTACCTCAGGGCCACGAAGTTCTGGGGCAAGCTCTTCCTGATCAACATCGCGATGGGCGTCGTCACCGGGATCGTGCAGGAGTTCCAGTTCGGCATGAACTGGTCCGACTACTCCCGCTTCGTCGGCGACGTCTTCGGCGCCCCCCTCGCCTTCGAGGCGCTGATCGCGTTCTTCTTCGAGTCCACCTTCATCGGGCTGTGGATCTTCGGCTGGGACAAGCTCCCCCAGAAGATCCACCTCGCCACCATCTGGATGGTCTCGATCGGCACGATCCTGTCCGCGTACTTCATCCTGGCCGCCAACTCCTGGATGCAGCACCCGGTCGGCTACCGCATCGACCCCGAGTCCGGCCGCGCCGAGCTCACCGACTTCCTCGCGGTGCTCACCCAGAACACCGCCGTGGCGCAGTTCTTCCACACCATGACCGCCGCCTTCCTCACCGGAGGCGCCTTCATGGTCGGCATCGCCGCCTACCACCTGATACGCCGCCGCCACATCCCCGTGATGCGGACCTCCCTGCGCGTGGGCCTGGTCACCCTGGTCGCCGCCGGCGCCCTCACCGCCGTCAGCGGCGACCACCTCGGCAAGATCATGTACGAGCAGCAGCCGATGAAGATGGCCGCGGCCGAGGCCCTGTGGGAGACCGAGGGACCCGCGCCCTTCTCCGTCTTCGCCTACGGCGACGTGGACGAGGGGCGCAACAAGGTCGCCGTCGAGATCCCCGGCGTGCTGTCCTTCCTCGCCCACAGCGACCTCTCCACCCCCGTCCCCGGCATCAACGACACCAACGAGGCCCTCCAGGAGAAGTACGGCCCCGGGGACTACAAGCCCAACATCCCCGTCGCCTACTGGGGCTTCCGCTGGATGATCGGCTTCGGCATGGCCTCCGTCGCCCTCGGCGCGGCCGGCCTGTGGCTCACCCGCCGCCGCTTCCGGCTCGCCGAACGCCACCGCACCGCCGAGGACGAGGTGCCGCGCCTCGCCCTCACCCGCGACAGGCTGCTCGGACCCACCCTCACCCGCTGGTACTGGCGGCTGGCCTTCCTCACCCTCGGCTTCCCGCTCATCGCCAACGCCTGGGGCTGGATCTTCACCGAGATGGGCCGCCAGCCCTGGGTCGTCTACGGGGTGCTGCGCACCTCCTCCGCCGTCTCGCCCGGCGTCTCCCAGACCGAGGTGCTGGTCTCCATGACCGTCTTCACCCTCCTGTACGCCGCTCTCGCCGTCGTCGAGGTGAAGCTGCTGGCCAAGTACGTCAAGGCCGGGCCGCCCGAGCTCACCGCGGCCGACCTCGACCCGCCCACCCGGATCGGCGGCCACGACAGGGACGACGCCGACCGGCCCATGGCCTTCTCCTACTAGGTCCTACCGAGGTCTCCCGCGATGGAACTCCACGACGTCTGGTTCGTCCTGATCGCCGTCCTGTGGACCGGCTACTTCTTCCTGGAGGGCTTCGACTTCGGAGTCGGCGTCCTCACCCGGCTGCTGGGCCGCGACCGCCGCGAGCGCCGCGTGCTCATCAACACCATCGGACCGGTCTGGGACGGCAACGAGGTCTGGCTGCTGACCGCCGTCGGCGCCACCTTCGCCGCCTTCCCCGACTGGTACGCCACCCTCCTCTCCGGCTTCTACCTCCCCCTCCTCCTCATCCTCGTCTGCCTGATCCTCCGGGGCCTCGCCTTCGAGTACCGCGCCAAGCGGCCCGAGGAGCGCTGGCAGACCAACTGGGAGCGCGCCATCTTCTGGTGCTCCCTGCTGCCGGCCTTCCTGTGGGGCATGGCCTTCGCCAACATCGTCCGCGGTGTGGCCATCGACGCCGGGAAGGAGTACACCGGCGGCCTCCTGGACCTCGTGAACCCCTACGCCCTCCTCGGCGGAGCGACGACGCTGGTCCTGTTCACCTTCCACGGCGCGGTCTTCACCGCCCTGAAGACCGTCGGCGGCATCCGCGTCCGGGCCCGCGCCCTCGCCGTCCGCCTGGGCTCGGCCGCCGCGGTGCTCGCCGTCGTCTTCCTCGGCTGGACGCAGCTCGACCGGGGGGATGCGGCCACCCTGGTCGCCCTGGCCGTCGCCGCCGGAGCCCTCCTGGCCGCCGTCCGCGCGATCGCCGCCGGGCGCGAGGGCTGGTCCTTCGCCTTCTCCGGCGCCACCGTCGTCGCCGTCGTCGCGCTGCTCTTCCTCGCGCTCTACCCGAACGTCATGCCCTCCACGCTCCACCCCGACTGGAGCCTGACGGTCTCGAACTCCTCCTCCAGCGACTACACCCTGACGATCATGACCTGGCTGGCGGCCCTGGCCACCCCGCTCGTACTGCTCTACCAGGGCTGGACGTACTGGGTGTTCCGCAAGCGGATCGGGACCCAGCACATCGCCGACGACGCCTCCCCCCAGGAACCCGCCCGCACATGAAGCCCGTCGACCCCCGCCTGCTCCGGCACGCCCGCACCACCCGCACCTTCACGGCCGCGGCCGTGGCGCTCGGTCTGGCCGGAGCGGGCCTGGTCATCGCCCAGGCCGTCCTGATCGCCGAGATCGTCGTGGGCGCCTTCGAGCACCACACGCCCCCCGGCGGCCTCACCACCCCCCTGCTCCTCCTCGCGGCCACCGCGCTGGGCCGGGCCCTGGTGTCCTGGCTCACCGAGCTGGCCGCCCACCGCTCCTCCGCCGCGGTCAAGTCCGAACTCCGCCTGCGCCTGCTGGAGCACGCCACCGCCCTCGGGCCCGCCTGGCTCGGCGACCGGCGCACCGGGGAACTGGCCAACCTCGCCACCCGCGGCATCGACGCCCTCGACGACTACTTCGCGCGCTACCTCCCCCAGCTCGCCCTCGCCGTCGTCGTCCCCGCCGCCCTGCTCGCCCGCATCGTCACCGACGACTGGATCTCCGCGGCGACCATCGTCGTCACCCTGCCGCTCATCCCCGTCTTCATGGCACTGGTCGGCTGGGCGACCCAGGCCCGCATGGACCGCCAGTGGCGGCTGCTGGCCCGCCTCTCCGGTCACTTCCTCGACGTCGTCGCGGGCCTGCCCACCCTCAAGGTCTTCGGCCGCGCCAAGGCCCAGGCCGAGAACATCCGCGCCATCACCGCCGACTACCGCCGCGCCACCCTGCGCACCCTGCGGATCGCCTTCCTCTCCTCCTTCGTCCTGGAACTGCTCTCGACGATCTCCGTCGCGCTCGTCGCCGTCGGCATCGGCCTGCGCCTGGTCCACGGCGGCCTCGACCTGTACACCGGCCTGGTGGTGCTGATCCTCGCCCCCGAGGCGTACCTCCCGCTGCGCCAGGTCGGCGTCCACTACCACGCCGCCGCCGAGGGGCTGGCCGCCGCCGACGAGGTCTTCGGCGTCCTGGAGACCCCGCCGCCCCCCGCCGGCACCGCCCCCGCCCCCGACGCCCGCACCGCCACCGTCGTCCTCGACGGCGTCACCGTCCGGCACGAGGGGCGCACCGCCGACGCGCTGCCGCCCACCACCCTCACCGTCCGGCCCGGCGAGACCGTGGCGATCACCGGCCCCTCCGGCTCCGGCAAGACGACCCTCCTGAACACCCTCCTGGGCTTCGTCCGCCCCGCGTCCGGCCGCGTCCTGATCGGCGGCACGGACCTGGCGGACCTCGACCCGGCCACCTGGCGCTCCCAGATCGCCTGGGTGCCCCAGCACCCCCACCTGTTCGCCGGGACGATCGCCGACAACGTCCGCCTCGCCCGCCCCGGAGCCGGCGACGCCGAGGTGGAGCGGGCCCTGCGCGACGCCGGGGCACCCGACCTGGACCCCGGCACCCGCCTCGGCGAGATGGGCGCCGGCCTCTCCGCCGGCCAGCGCCAGCGCGTCGCCCTGGCCCGGGCCTTCCTCGCCGACCGCCCCCTGCTCCTGCTGGACGAGCCGACCGCCGCGCTCGACGGCGCCACCGAGGCCGCCGTCGTCGACGCGGTCGCCCGCCTGGCCCGCGGCCGCACCGTCCTCCTGGTCGTCCACCGGCCCGCCCTGCTCGCGGTCGCGGACCGCACCGTCCGCCTGGCGTCCGTCCCCGGCCCGGTTCGCGGCCCCGCGCCGCGCCCCCGTCCCGCCATCACCGGCACCGCCGCGGGCGCCCCCGCCCACACCCCGGCCCCCGCAGGGGCCCCGCAGCGCACCGGAGCCGCCCTTGCCGCGCCCGCCGGTGAGGCGGACGCCTCCGCCCCCGCGGACACCCCCGCGACGCCCGCCCGCGGGACGGACGCCCTCGCCCGGGTGCGCCGCACCGCGCGTCCCCTGCGCGGCCGCCTCGCCCTCGCCCTCCTCCTGGGCGCCCTCGCCCTCCTGAGCGCCGTCGGCCTCATGGCCACCTCCGGCTGGCTGATCTCCCGCGCCTCCCAGCAGCCGCCCGTCCTCCACCTGATGGTCGCCGTCACCGCGACCCGCGCCTTCGGCATCGGCCGCGCCGTCTTCCGCTACGCCGAGCGCCTGGTCTCCCACGACGCCGTCTTCCGCGTCCTGGCCGACCTGCGCGTCGCCGTCCACCGGCGCCTGGAGCGGCTCGCCCCCGCCGGACTGCGCCACACCCGGCGCGGCGACCTGCTCACCCGGCTCGTCGCCGACGTCGACGCCCTCCAGGACTACTTCCTGCGCTGGCTGCTCCCGGCCGCCGTCGCGGCCGCCGTCTCCGCCGCCGCCACCGGTTTCACCGCGTGGCTGCTCCCCGAGGCCGGACTCGCCCTCGCCGCCGGGCTGCTGGCCGCCGGCGCCGCCGTCCCCGCGCTCGCCGCCGCCGTCTCCCGCCGCACCGAGCGGCGACTCGCCCCCGCCCGCGGCGAGCTGGCCACCCGCACCGTGGACCTGCTCACCGGCACCGCCGAGCTGACCGTCGCCGGGGCGCTGCCCCGCCGCACCGAGGCCGTGCGCGCCGCCGACGCCGCCCTCACCCGCCTCGCCGCCCGCAGCTCGGCCGTCACCGCGCTCGGCGGCGGCCTCTCCACGCTGGCCGCCGGGCTCACCGTCGCGGCCGCCGCCTGGGCCGCCGCCGGGGCCGTCCACGCCGGCCGGCTCGACGGCCTGCTGGCGGCGGTGGTCGTGCTGACGCCGCTGGCCGCCTTCGAGGCGGTCGCCGGGATGCCGCTCGCCGCCCAGTACCGGCAGCGCACCCGCCGCTCCGCCGAGCGGATCCAGGAGGTGACCGACGCCCCGGCACCCGTCCGCGAGCCCGAGCACCCGCTCCCGGCGCCCGGCTCGCCGTTCCCCGTGGTCCTGGCCGGGCTCACGGCCCGCCACCCCGGCCAGGAGCGCCCCGCGCTGCGCGGGGTGGACCTGCGCCTGACGCCGGGCCGCCGGGTGGCGGTCGTGGGCCCGTCGGGGTCGGGCAAGACGACGCTGGCCCAGGTCCTGCTGCGCTTCCTCGACCCCGAGGAGGGCCGCTACGCCCTCGGACCGGACGGCACCGACGCCACGGCCCTGGACGGCGACGCCGTGCGCCGCCTGGTCGGGCTGTGCGCCCAGGACGCGCACATCTTCGACAGCTCCCTGCGCGAGAACCTGCGCCTGGCCCGGCCCTCCGCCGGCGACGGCGACCTGCTCGCGGCCCTGGCGGCCGCCCGCCTCGGCGACTGGGTCGCGGAGCTGCCGGACGGCCTGGACACCCTCGTCGGCGAGTTCGGCGCCCGGCTCTCGGGAGGGCAGCGCCAGCGGCTGGCCCTGGCCCGCGCGCTCCTGGCCGACTTCCCCGTCCTCGTCCTGGACGAGCCCGCCGAGCACCTGGACCTGGCCACCGCCGACGCCCTGACCGCCGACCTGCTGGCCGCCACCGAGGGCCGCACCACCGTGCTGATCACCCACCGGCTGGCCGGTCTGGAGGCGGTGGACGAGGTGGTCGTCCTGGACGGCGGCCGCACCGTCCAGCGCGGTCCGTACGCGCACCTGGCGTCGGCGGACGGGCCGTTCCGGCGGATGCTGGAGCGGGAGCGGGCCACGGAGGAGCCGGCGGTGGGCTGACCTTGCCGCGACGGCCCCCGCGGCGCCGGGGCGGACCGGCGCCGTCAGCCGGCGGGCGGCAGCTCCAGCAGCCGCTCGATGACGGCGGCCACCCCGTCGTCCTCGTTGGCGGCGGTCCGGTGCGTGGTCGCGGCCAGCACCGCGGGATGGGCGTTGGCCATGGCGTAGGAGGTCCCGGCCCAGGAGAGCATCTCCAGGTCGTTGGGCATGTCCCCGAAGGCGACGACCTCCTGCGGGGACACCCCGCGCCGCTCGCAGCACAGCGCCAGGGTGCTGGCCTTGCTGACACCGGGACCGCTGATCTCCAGCAGCGCGCTCGGGCTGGACCGGGTGAACTCCGCGTGGTGGCCGGCGGCGGCGCGTGCCAGGGCCAGGAAGTCGTCCGGAACCAGCTCGGTGTGGTGGGCCAGCAGCTTCAGCACCGGCTGGTCGGCGAAGTCCGAGCCCTCCGCCAGGAGCTTCTCGACCGGTGCGTGCAGCGCGCCGGGATCGAGGTGGAACTGCGGGTACCGGGGCTCGTAGTGGATGCCTCCGGTCCGCTCGACGGCGAAGGTGACGCCCGGGGCGGTGCTCCGCAGCTCCTCCACCACGGCCAGGGCGGTGCCGACGGGCAGCTCGCGCACCCGCACGATCCGCCGGCCGCGGTGCAGGTCGACGACGGCCGCGCCGTTGGCGCAGATCGCCAGCCCGTGGCCGTGGACGTGGTCGCTGACCACGTCCATCCAGCGGGCCGGGCGCCCGGTGACGAAGAAGACCTCGATCCCCGCCTCCTCGGCTGCGGCCAGCGCCTCGACCGTGCGCCGGGAGACGGACTTGTCATCGCGCAGCAACGTGCCGTCCAGATCGGTCGCGATCAGGCGCGGGCGCGTCGTCGGGGGCGCAGAAACATAAGTCACGCCCCCCATGGTCGCGCATATGCCTGCACACCCGTGCGTGGAAGTGCCCGAATGAGCCACCGGGCGAACACATCCGGTCCGGGCGGGCACGGACCGTCATGGGGCGCGGCGCCCCGCACCGGCCGTCCCGCACGCGCGGAAGGGACCGGCGCGGGGGCTCGGATCGGCTCGGCGGCGATGTCCGCCGCCCCCGGTCACCGGGCATAGGGTCGGGGCATGCGTCTGAGCACCGTGATCCTTCCCGTCGACCGCTGGCACGAGGGAGGCCGCGCGAAGTGGCGGCGAGCCGAGGAGCTGGGGTTCCACGCCGCGTACACCTACGACCACCTGTCCTGGCGCGTCCCGTTCCGCGACGGCCCCTGGTTCGGCGCGCTGCCCACCCTCACCGCCGCCGCGGGCGTCACCGAGCGGATCCGGCTCGGCACCATGGTGACCTCCCCGAACTTCCGGCACCCGGTCACTCTCGCCAAGGAGCTGATCACCCTCGACGACCTCTCCGGCGGACGGATCACGCTCGGTGTCGGAGCGGGTGGTTCCGGCTATGACGCCACGGCGCTGCTGGGCCCCGGGCGCGCTCCGTGGACACCGCGCGAGCGGGCCGAGCACTTCGGCGAGTTCCTGCCCCTCCTGGACCGGCTGCTGACCGAGGACTCCGTCACCCACGAGGGCGCCCGCTACTGCGCGCACGAGGTGCGGAACATCCCCGGCTGCGTCCAGCGGCCCCGGCTGCCCTTCGCGGTGGCCGCCACCGGTCCGCGCGGCATGCGGCTGGCGGCGCGGTACGGGCAGGCCTGGGTGACCACCGGCGACCCCGCCGCCGCCGAGGGCACCCCGGAGGAGTCCCGCGACGCCCTCCGCGCGCAGGTCGAGCGGCTGGAGCGGGCCTGCGAGGAGGAGGGGCGCGACCCGGCGGAGCTCTCCAGGATCCTGCTCACCGGCTTCACCCCGGACCGCCCGCTCGCCTCGCTCCAGGCGTTCCGCGACGCCGCCGGCGCCTGGGGGGAGCTGGGCTTCGACGAACTCGTGGTGCACTGGCCGGTACCGGGCACGGTGTTCGAGGCGGACGAGGAGGTCTTCGAGGAGATCGCGCGGGACTTCCGCTGACCACCCGGCCCGGCGCACCCCTCCCCCTCAGGCACGGACGTTGATGCGCGCGAACGCCCGCAGCAGCCCGGGCGAGAGCCGGGACAGGACGAGCCCGCCCCACGCCTCCAGGTTCACCGGCACCACCGCCCGGTCCCGCACCACCGAGCGCAGCACCGCGTCGGCGACCCTCTCCGGCGCGAACCGGCGGATCCGGTAGACCTGGAGGGCCCGCCGGCGGCGGCGCTCCAGGTCGTCCCCGTCCAGGCCGCGGAAGCGGGCGTCCCCCAGGATCGGGGTGCTGACGACACCGGGGCAGACCGCCGACACCCCGATGCGCTCCCCGGCCAGCTCCGCGCGGAGCACCTGGCTGAGCATCAGGGCGGCGGCCTTGGAGGTGCAGTACGCGGGCAGGGCCCGGGTGGGCTCGTAGGCGGTGCAGGAGACGAGGTTGACGATGTGCCCGCCCTCGCCGCGCTCGGCCATCTGCCGCCCGAAGAGCCGGCAGCCGTGGACGAGGCCCCACAGGTTGGTGCCCAGGACCGCCTCCCAGTCCTCCGGGGTGTGCTCCAGGAACGGCCCCACCACCGCGACTCCGGCGTTGTTGACCAGGACGTCCACCACGCCGTGCCGGTGCGCCACCCGGTCGGCGAGCTCCTCCATCGCCCGCCGGTCGGAGACGTCGGTCCGCTCCGCCCAGGCCCCCGCGGCGCCGGCCCGCCGCGCCAGCTCCGCGGTGCGCGCGGCGCCGGCGGCATCGGTGTCCACGGCGACGACCCGGGCGCCCGCGCGGGCGAAGGCCAGTGCCGTGGCCCGTCCGATGCCGCGGGCCGCACCGGTGACCAGCACCAGCTGCCCGCCGAAGCGCTCGGCGTACTCCCGCCGCCTGCGGTCGCGCCTGCTGCGCACAGGGCGGATGCCCGCCGGCGTGCGCTCCCCGCCGTCCCGCTGCCCCCGTTCCCGTCCCGCCTCCTGCCCCGGCTCCCGTCCCGCCTCGCACTCCTCGACGAACGAGCCGATCCACAGGGCGAGCCGGTCGGGGTGGGTCAGCGGCGCCCAGTGCCCCGCGGGCAGCAGGCGGCGCGTCAGCCGGGGCGCCCACCGCCCCGCCTCGTCCAGGACCGCCCGGGACACGAACGGGTCCCCGGTGGAGACGACGAGCTGCACGGGCACGTGGGCGCGGGCGTCCGCGCGGGGGGCGCGCAGCCGGGTCCTCACGTTGTCCCGGTACAGCCAGGCGCCGTGCGCGGCGTCGCGGGGCAGCGACGCGGTGGGATACCCCTCGCTCCGCGCCCAGCCGCCGCGCCTGCCGTACTGGGAGCCGCTCCCGGCCCTCCGGCCCGTCCGCCGGAGGAGGGCGGGCAGGGCCCGGCCGAACAGCGCCTCCGGGACGCCGGGCACGTGCATCAGGTACACGTGCGAGGCCCTGACGCCCTGCCCCAGCGCCTGGGCGGCGCGCCGCGGCGCGGTGCCGCGGAGCCAGTGCCCGAGGTGGTCCAGGGACGGCCCGGAGAGCGAGGTGAAGGAGGCGATCCGGCCCCGCGTGCGGGGGGACGTGGCGAACTCCCAGCCCTGGATCGACCCCCAGTCGTGCCCCACGAGGTGCACCGGCGCGTCCGGGCTCACGGCGTCGGCGACGGCCAGGAAGTCGGCGGTCAGCCGCTCCAGCGCGAAACCGCCGCGCAGCGGCTCGGGTGCCGTGGAGCCCCCGCAGCCGCGCACGTCGTAGAGGACCGTGTGGAAACGGTCCGCCAGCCGCTCGGCCACGGGCAGCCAGAGCTCCTTGGAGTCGGGGTAGCCGTGCACCAGGACCACCGTCGGACGGCGGCGGCCACCGCCGTCCGCGCGCTCGCCCAGCTCGGCGACGCGCAGGCCGACGCCGTCCCCGGCGACCGTCCGCTCCCGCAGCCCGGCGTCCGACTCCGCTCGCGCACCGCCCATGCGTGCCCCTCCTCCTCGTCCGGCGCACTCCGACGCACTCCGGCGTCCTCCGGCGCATTCCCGGAGCCCGTGCGCTCCCGGCCGTGCGGGTAGCCGTTCTCCGCGCCGTGACACCAGCCGGCGCCGGCGGGCCCGCGTCCACCGGGACGGCGGCGCATCCGTACGGACGAGTCCCCTAGGGGCGTCTCCACCTCCAGTACGAGGGAGATCCACGCCCCCGGGGGGAGACCGCGGGCGGTGCGCGCCACTACCGTCGACGCGTGACTGTCATCGCGACCGAAAACCTCACCAAGAGGTATCCGAGGGTCACCGCGCTCGATCGGCTCACCATGGAGATCGCCCCCGGGGTGACCGGCCTGGTGGGGGCCAACGGCGCGGGCAAGTCGACCCTGATCAAAATCCTGCTGGGCCTCGCTCCGGCGAGCGAGGGGACCGCCTCCGTGCTCGGCCTGGACGTCTCCGTCGACGGCGGTGCGATCCGCGAGCGCGTCGGCTACATGCCCGAGCACGACTGCCTGCCGCCGGACGTCTCGGCGACCGAGTTCGTCGTCCACATGGCGCGGATGTCCGGGCTGCCCGCCACCGCCGCCCGCGAGCGCACCGCCGACACCCTGCGGCACGTCGGCCTCTACGAGGAGCGCTACCGCCCCATCGGCGGCTACTCGACGGGCATGAAGCAGCGGGTGAAGCTGGCCCAGGCCCTCGTCCACGATCCGCAACTCGTCCTGCTGGACGAGCCGACCAACGGCCTGGACCCGGTCGGCCGCGACGACATGCTCGGGCTGATCCGCCGCGTCCACACCGACTTCGGCATCTCGGTCCTGGTCACCTCGCACCTGCTGGGCGAGCTGGAGCGCACCTGCGACCACGTCGTCGTCATCGACGGCGGCAAGCTGCTGCGCTCCTCCGCCACCGCCGACTTCACCCAGCAGACCACCACCCTGGCGGTCGAGGTCACCGACACCGACGCCCACCCCGACGGCACCGCCTCCCTGCGCACCGCCCTGGCCGGGGCCGGACTCACCGTGGCGCCGGCCGGTGCCGGCGGCGAGGTCCTGCCCGGCGCCGGACACGTGCTGCTGGTCGAGGCGTCCGACGACGCCGTGTACGACACCGTCCGCGACACGGTCGCGGAACTGGGCCTGGGCCTGGTCCGCATGGAGCAGCGCAGGCACCGGATAGCCGAGGTCTTCCAGACGTCCGGCACCACCGTCACCACCCAGAAGGGAGGCGGCAGCGATGCGGCCTGACCAGGGCACGCCGCCCGCCACCGCCGGCGCCGCGGTCCCCGCCGCGCGCGGCGGCGAGGACGC
Organism: Streptomyces desertarenae; assembly: GCF_042681365.1. NCBI lineage: Bacteria > Bacillati > Actinomycetota > Actinomycetes > Kitasatosporales > Streptomycetaceae > Streptomyces > Streptomyces desertarenae. Next base: position 202,205 of record NZ_JBHUFU010000002.1, read on the forward strand.
CAGCATCCACAACATCGGCTACCGCCACTACGACGGTCCCCGCCTGGGCCGGTCCTACGCCCGCCGCTCCCTGTTCTCGCAGTCCCTGCGCGGCGCCTACGGCCTCGGCCGCTCGGCGAAGTCCAAGGTGCTGCCGTTCGTCCTGCTGGCCGTGATGGTGCTGCCCGCCGGGATCATCGTCGCCGTCGCCGTCTTCACCAAGGCCGACGAACTGCCGGTGAAGTACACCGACTACGCGCTGCTGCTCCAGCCGGTCATCGGCCTCTACCTCGCCTCCCAGGCGCCGCAGTCGGTCTCCCTGGACCTGCGCTTCCGCACCGTGCCGCTGTACTTCTCGCGCCCGATCGAGCGCGGGGACTACGTGGCCGCCAAGTACGCGGCGATGTCCGGCGCGCTGTTCCTGTTCACCTCCCTCCCGCTGGTGGTGATGTACGCGGGCGGGCTGCTGGCGAAGCTGGGCTTCGCCGACCAGACCACCGGCTTCCTCCAGGGGCTGGTCTCGGTCGCGGTGCTGTCCGTCCTCCACGGGGGCATCGGCCTGGTCGTCGCCGCGCTCACCCCGCGCCGGGGCTTCGGCGTCGCCGCGGTCATCGCGGTGCTGACGATCCCGTACTTCGCCGTCACCACCGTCCAGGCCATCGCGCACGACCAGGGCAGCGGAGGGGCGGTCGCCTGGCTGGGCCTGGCCTCCCCGGGGTCGCTGGTCGACGGCGTCCAGTCGGCGTTCCTCGGCGGCACCTCCGGCTTCCCGGGCGGCCACGAGCCGGGCACGGCCGCCGCGATCGCGTACGTCCTGGTGGTCCTCGGCCTGGTCGCGGTCTGCTGGACCGCGCTGATGCGCCGCTACCGCAAGGCGGGCCTGTGAGCGCCGCAGCCGCGAACGGGACGACGAGAAGCCAGACGACGAACGGGAAGGCTGCCTGAGCCATGACCACCATCCGCATCGACCACGTGTCCCGCTGGTTCGGCAACGTGGTGGCCGTCAACGACGTGACGATGGACATCGGCCCCGGCGTCACCGGCCTCCTCGGACCCAACGGCGCGGGCAAGTCCACGCTGATCAACATGATGGGCGGCTTCCTCGCCCCCTCCGCCGGGACCGTCACCCTCGACGGGACGGCGATCTGGCGCAACGAGCAGGCCTACCGCCGGATCGGCATCGTCCCCGAGCGCGAGGCGATGTACGACTTCCTCACCGGGCACGAGTTCGTCCTGGCCAACGCCGAGCTGCACGGCCTGCCCGACCCGGGCGAGGCCGCGCGGAAGGCGCTGGCCACGGTGGAGATGGAGTACGCCCAGGACCGGAAGATCTCCACGTACAGCAAGGGCATGCGGCAGCGCGTGAAGATGGCCTCCGCCCTCGTCCACGAGCCGTCCGTGCTGCTGCTGGACGAGCCGTTCAACGGCATGGACCCGCGCCAGCGCATGCAGCTGATGGAGCTGCTGCGGCGGATGGGCGCCGAGGGCCGCACGGTGCTGTTCTCCTCCCACATCCTGGAGGAGGTCGAGCAGCTCGCCTCCCACATCGAGGTGATCGTGGCCGGCCGGCACGCGGCGTCCGGCGACTTCCGGCGCATCCGCCGGCTGATGACCGACCGCCCCCACCGCTACCTCGTCCGCTCCAGCGACGACCGCGCGCTGGCGTCCGCGCTCATCGCCGACCCCAGCACGGCGGGCATCGAACTGGACTGGAGCGAGCGGGCCCTGCGCATCCAGGCGATCGACTTCGCGCGCTTCACCGAGCAGCTCCCGCGCATCGCGCGCGAGCACGGCATCCGGCTCCTCACGGTCTCGCCCTCGGACGAGTCCCTGGAGAGCGTCTTCTCCTACCTCGTCACGGCCTGAGGGCCGCCAGACCCACGGACCGGCAACCGCCCCAAGGAGCCCCACCGCCATGTACGACCCCACGGTCGCCCGGCTCACGTACCGGGCCCTGCTCGGCCGCCGCCGGGCGCTGATCCTCTTCGTCCTGCCCGCCCTGCTGATCGTGATCTCCGTCGCGATCCGCCTGCTGACCGGCGCCGACGACTCCGTCGCCGTCGAGGTGCTCGGCGGCTTCGCGCTGGCCACGATGGTCCCGTTGATCGGCGTGGTCGCCGGGACCGGCGCGATCGGCCCGGAGATCGACGACGGCTCGATCGTCTACCTGCTGGCCAAGCCGCTGAAGCGGCCCGTGATCATCTTCACCAAGCTGATCGTCGCCGTCGCCGTCACCATGGTGTTCTCGGCGGTCCCGATGCTGGTCGCCGGATTCATCCTCAACGGCAACAGCCAGCAGATCGCCGTCGCCTACACCGTCGCCGCGGTCGCCGCGTCGGTCGCCTACAGCGCGGTCTTCCTGCTGCTGGGCACCGTCAGCCGGCACGCCGTCGTCTTCGGCCTGGTCTACGCCCTCATCTGGGAGGCGCTGGTCGGCAACCTCGTGCCCGGCGCCCGCACCCTCAGCGTCCAGCAGTGGGCCCTGGCGCTGGCCGAGAAGACGGCACCGAGCGCGGAGATCGCCTCCGAGGTCGGGCTGCCCGCCGCCGCGGTGCTGCTCGCGGTGGTGACGGCCGCCGGCACCTGGTACGCCGGCCGGAAGCTGCGCACCCTCACCCTCGCCGGGGAGGAGTGACCGCGGCGCGGCCGCGCCCGCCCGGGAGCGCGGCCGCCGGGCCCGCGTCCGGCCGGGAACGGGAGCCGGGGGGCCGCCGATCGCGGACCCGTAGGCTGGACATATGGGTACGACACGGTGGTTGGACGACGAAGAGCAGCAGACCTGGCGTGCGTTCCTGGGCGCGACCCAGCGCGTCCGCGAGGAACTGGACCGGCAGTTGCAGCGTGACGCGGGGATGCCGCTGGCCTACTACCAGATCCTGGCCATGCTCTCCGAAGCACCCGACCGCACCCTCACCATGAGCCGGCTGGCACGGATCACCCGGTCCTCCGCCAGCCGGCTCTCGCACGCCGTCTCCAAGCTGGAGGCCAAGGGGTGGGTCAGCCGGTGCCAGCACCCCGCCGACCACCGCACCACCCTGGCCACGCTGACCGACGAGGGCTTCGAGGAACTGGCGTCCGTCGCCCCCGGGCACGTGGAACAGGTCCGGCGGACGCTCTTCGACCACCTCTCCCCCGAGCAGACGCGGCAGCTCCACGCCATCTGCCGGGCGGTCCTGGGGGACGGCACCGGAGGGGTCCCGGCCGCGCCCGCCCGGTGAGGGGGAGGGCGCGGCCCCGGCGGAGTTGCGGTCCGGCCCTCAGCGCCCGTCGCCGAGCAGGCGCTCCAGGACGACCGCGATGCCGTCCTCGTCGTTGGAGGCCGTCACCTCGTCGGCCACCGCCAGCAGTTCGGGGTGGGCGCCCCCCATGGCGACGCCGTGGGCGGCCCAGGCGAACATGGGGATGTCGTTGGGCATGTCGCCGAAGGCGATCGTGGAGGCGGCCGAGGCGCCCAGCCGGCGCGCGGCCATCGACAGGCCCCTGGCCTTGCTCAGGCCCAGCGGCAGCATCTCGACGATGCCCTCGCCGGAGACCACCACGCTCACCAGGCCGCCCGCGGTCCGCCGGGCCGCCTCGGCCAGGGCGTCGTCGCCCATTCCGCCGGGGTGCTGGAGGTAGAGCTTGTTCACGGGCAGCTCCCACAGCTCGTCCTCGCCGGAGACCAGGGTCGACGGGAGCGTGGTCTCGCCCTGGAGCCGGTAGCCGGGGCCGAACAGCACGTCGCCGTCCACGCCGTCCCGCGAGACGGCCACGGCCAGCCGGCCGACCTCCGCCTCGATCTTGGACAGCGCCAGCCGCGCCTGCTGCCGGTCGAGGGTGACCGAGGTCAGCAGCCGGTGCTCGCCCGCGTGGTAGAGCTGCGAGCCCTGCCCGCAGACGGCCAGCCCGCCGTAGCCCAGGTCGTCCAGGATGTGCTTGGTCCAGCGGACGGAGCGGCCGGTGACCACGATGTGCGCGGCGCCCGCCGCCGTGGCGGCGGCGAGCGCGTCGCGCGTGCGGACCGAGACGGTGTGGTCGCTGCGCAGCAGCGTGCCGTCGAGGTCGGTGGCGACCAGGCGGAAGGGGAAGCCGGAGGCGGTCTCGGCGCTCACCCGGCGACCGGTTCCAGCACCTCGCGCCCGCCGAGGTAGGGGCGGAGCACCTCGGGCACCCGGACCGAGCCGTCGGCCTGCTGGTGGTTCTCCAGCAGGGCGACGATGGTGCGGGGCACCGCGCACAGCGTGCCGTTGAGCGTCGCCAGCGGGCGGACCTTCTTGTCCTGGCGCATCCGGATGGAGAGCCGGCGGGCCTGGAACTCGTTGCAGTTGGAGGCGGAGGTCAGCTCGCGGTACTTGCCCTGGGTCGGGATCCACGCCTCGCAGTCGAACTTGCGGGAGGCGGAGGCGCCCAGGTCGCCGGTGGCCACGTCGATCACCCGGAACGGCAGCTCCAGGGAGTTCAGCCACTGCTTCTCCCACTCCAGCAGCCGCGCGTGCTCGGCCTCGGAGTCCTCGGGGGCGACGTAGGAGAACATCTCCACCTTGTCGAACTGGTGGACGCGGAAGATGCCGCGGGTGTCCTTGCCGTAGGTGCCCGCCTCGCGGCGGAAGCAGGGGGAGAAGCCGGCGTACCGCAGCGGCAGCTTCCCGGCCTCCAGGATCTCGTCCATGTGGTACCCGGCGAGCGGGACCTCGGAGGTGCCGACCAGGTAGTAGTCGTCCTTCTCCAGGTGGTAGACGTTCTCGGCGGCCTGGCCGAGGAAGCCCGTGCCCTCCATGGCACGCGGCTTGACCAGCGCGGGGGTGAGCATCGGGGTGAAGCCCGCCTCGGTGGCCTGCGCGATCGCGGCGTTGACCAGGGCCAGCTCCAGCAGGGCGCCGACACCGGTCAGGTAGTAGAAGCGCGAGCCGGAGACCTTGGCGCCCCGCTCGACGTCGATGGCGCCGAGCGCCTGGCCGAGCTCCAGGTGGTCCTTCGGCTCGAACCCCTCGGCGGCGAAGTCGCGGGGGGAGCCGTGCGTCTCGCGGACGGTGAAGTCGTCCTCGCCGCCCACGGGAACGTCGGGGTGGACGAGGTTGCCCAGCCGGAGGAGGAGGCGCTGCGCCTCGGCCTCGGCCTCGTCCCGCTCGGCGTCGGCGGCCTTGACGGCGGCGGACAGCTCGCCCGCGCGCTTGAGCAGTTCGGCCTTCTCCTCGCCGGTGGCCCGGGGGATCCGCTTGCCGAGCTGCTTCTGCTCGGCGCGCAGCTCGTCGAAGCGGACGCCGGACGACCTGCGCCGCTCGTCGGCGGAGAGCAGGGCGTCGACGAGGCCGACGTCCTCTCCACGGGCGCGCTGGGAGGCGCGCACACGGTCGGGGTCCTCACGGAGCAGGCGAAGGTCAATCACGCGGCCAGGGTACCGGTGGAGGGCGTTTCGCTCGACTCGATACGGGGCTGTGTACACATATAGGCAAATTGCCCGGTATGAGAGAAAAGTGAGGAATGTTATCCCGGGAATTCCCCCTCCGCCGTGTGGACGGCGCGAGGCGCGGGCAGGGGGGTGGAAGCCGGTTTCGAGGGGCGCGGCGAAGAGAGCGCACGCGGGCGGTCGCAGGGGCGCGGCCAAGGCGTTGCGGGAGTGCGGCGGAGCAGAGGCGCCGCGGGAGTGTCCGACAGGTTATCCACAGCGCCGGAGAATTCCGCCGAGTTTTCCACAGGTTGCTTCGAAGTCCTGTGGAAGAAGGGGGAGGTGATGACCTGCCGGGACGCGTGCTCGGCCATCGATTCCCCCTTCCCGCCCTCTTTACACACCCTTTCGGACCCAAACACCACCCGCTCGGATGTTGATCACGTGAATCGGCGAAGGCGAAAGTGGTCTGCCCCATTGTGGTAGGTGAAGTGACGGATTGGCGATATGTCGAATATGTCCGTTTCGGGGTTTGGCGTTGTACACAGGCCGCTCAACGCCCCTGTGGATAACCCTGTGGAGATCCGGGGACGGGAAAAGCCCCCTTTTTCCGGGCCCCGGAGCCGCCGGACCCCACCGCCGTCCGGCCCTCAGCCGCGCCCGTCGATGCAGCGCGTCAGCCAGTCCGCCGCCTCGGCGAACTCCTCGTCCGTCGTCCCCCGCCGCAGCGGCGCCGCCTGGGCGGGATCGCTCCCCGCCCGCGGATACGACCCCAGGAAGCGCACCTTCGGGCAGATCCGCCGCAGCCCCATCAGCGCCTCGCCGACCCGGCGGTCGGTGATGTGCCCCTCCGCGTCCACCGAGAAGCAGTACCGGCCGATGCCCTCCCCCGTCGGCCGGGACTCGATCCGCACCAGGTTGACGCCCCGCACCGCGAACTCCTGGAGCAGCTCCAGCAGCGCGCCCGGATGGTCGTCGCCCAGCCACAGCACCAGCGACGTCTTGTCCGCGCCCGTGCTCGCCGCCGGCCGGCCGGGCCGTCCCACCAGCACGAACCGCGTCTCCGCGTTGTCCGCGTCGTGGATGCCGGTGACCAGCGGCACCAGCCCGTACGTCGCCGCCGCGAACTCGCCCGCGAACGCCGCGTCGTACCGCCCCTCCTGCACCAGCCGGGCGCCGTCCGCGTTGGAGGCCGCCGACTCCCACTGCGCGTCGGGCAGGTGGGCGGCCAGCCAGCGGCGCACCTGCGGCTGGGCCACCGGATGCCCGGTCACCGTCTTCACCGACTCCAGGCCGGTGCCCGGCCGCACCAGCAGCGCGAACGCGATCGGCAGCAGCACCTCGCGGTAGATCATCAGCGGCCGGCCGGTGGCCAGCTCGTCCAGGGTCGCGGTGACCCCGCCCTCCACCGAGTTCTCGATCGGCACCAGGGCGGCGCCGGCCTCCCCGTTCCGCACGGCGTCCAGCGCGGCGGGCACCGACACCATCGGCACCAGCTCACGGGTGGCCGCCTCGGGGAGCGTGCGGAGCGCGGCCTCGGTGAAGGTGCCCTCGGGGCCCAGGTACGTGTAGCGGCTTGCGGCTGACATGACGCCACAGTAGTCCCGCGGCGGGCACGGCAGCCGCCGTTCTCAGCCTTCGAGCAGCCGCTGCCCGACGTACTCGCCCTCACCCGCTCCCCCCGGCACCGCGAACAGCGCGCTCGCCTCGTGCCGGATGAAGCGGGACAGCGCGTCCCCCCGGTCGAGCTTGCGCTGCACCGGGACGAAGCCCCGCAGCGGATCGGCCTGCCAGGCGACGAACAGCAGCCCGGCGTCCGGCGCGCCGTCGTCGCGGAACCCGTCGTGGTACGAGAAGGAGCGCCGCAGCATCGCCGCGCCCCCGTTCGTCTCCGGCGCCGACACCCGCACGTGGGCGTCGGCGGCCACGGCCAGGTCGCCGTCCGCGGTCCGCTTGGCCAGGTCGACGGGGGTGGTCTCGGTGCCGCCCGACAGCGGGGCGCCGTCGGACTTGCGGCGGCCGATCACCTTCTCCTGCTCGGCGAGCGGCTCCCGCTCCCAGTCGTCCAGCAGCATCCGGATGCGCCGCACCACCGCGTAGGAGCCGCCCGCCATCCACTCCGGGTCGCCGTCGGCGGGCACGAAGACCCGCTGCTCGAAGTCCTCGTCGGTCTCCCGGGGGTTGTTGGTGCCGTCGACCTGGCCCATCAGGTTGCGCGCGGTGCGGGGCGAGGCGGTGGCGCCCGGGGAGCGGTTGAAGCCGCTCATCTGCCAGCGCACCCGTGCCGTACCGGCCGCCTCGCGCTGGAGGGCGCGCAGCGCGTGGAAGGCCACCAGGGAGTCGTCGGCGCCGATCTGGATCCACAGGTCTCCGTCGGAGCGCCCGGGGTCCAGGGCGTCGGAGGAGAACGGCGGCAGCGGTTCGAGCGCGGCGGGGCGGCGCGCCGCCAGACCCGTGCGGTCGAAGAAGGTGCGGCCCATGCCGAAGGTGACGGTCAGGGAGGAGGGGCCGGCGTCCAGGGCGATGCCGGTGTCGTGCAGCCGGCCGGGCGGCTCCTCGCCCGCCATCAGCGCCTCGGCCGCACGCGACCAGCGGCGCAGCAGTGCGGCGGCCTCCTTGCGCCCGGCGCCCGCGGCCAGGTCGAAGGCGACCAGGTGGCCGTGGGCCTGTGCCGGGTCGGCGATGCCCGGCTGGTGGACGCCGCGGAAGGGACGGCGGCCCGCGCCGACCGTGGCGAGGGCGGGGGGCCGCTCGGCCGCGGCGGACGCGCCCAGGGCGCCGCCGGCCGCGCCGAGCACCAGCCCGGCGGCGCCCGCCGCGCCCGCGGTGCCCAGCAGCCGGCGGCGGGAGGGGCCGGTGGGCTCCCCGGCGGGGCGGTCGAGGTGGTGGTCCTTCATCGTGCTCTCTGTCTCGGTTCTCGGGGTGCTGTGGTCGCCTCCCGCGTCCGCCGGGGCGGGGCGGGGAGGATCAGGGCAGGAGGAAGGTCGCGCGCTCGGTCACCTGGTCGATGTCGGAGGTCCTGACGGCCACGGAGACCTTCCAGGTGCCGGGCAGGGGGAGCTGGAAGCCGGGGGACGACGACCAGTGGCCCGCGACGGCCTTGTTCAGCGGGACGGTCAGCGGGCCGACGTCCCTGGCCTCCAGGATGAAGGAGACCTTCACCTCCGGAGCGTCCAGGGGGGCGCCGGAGGGGCCGGTGAGACGCAGGTGGACGGTGTTGTCACCGCTGCGGCCGGGGTCGAGGTCGAGCCGGGCCGAGCCCTTCCCGCCGGGACCGCCGGTGTCGAAGGGGATCTCCAGGGAGACGGGCCCGGCGTCCGGCTGCCCGGCCGCCGCGCCGGGGCGCCCGGCGGCCTCGGCGGTGCGGGCGGGCTCGGTGGCGGTGAGCAGGGTCGTCACCAGCAGCACGGCGGCGGCGACGGCCGCCTCGGCGAGCACCGAGCGCCGCAGCCCGGAGCGCACCGGATCGGCGTCGCGCTCCCGCCTGCGCCGTTCGGCCTCCAGGGCGGCCCGCTGGCGGGCGAGCTGCGCGGCCCGCTCGGGGGTGGGGGCCGGCCCGGAGGCACCGGCCCCGTCCTCGTCGGGGGCGGTGCCGGACGGGACGCCGGCCGGGGCCTCCGCGGCGTCCCCGGCCCGGCCGTCCTCCGCGCGGTCCGGGGGGCCGGCCAGGCGGGAGGTCCAGCGCCGGGAGTGCCGGGCGGCCAGCAGCATCAGCACCACCAGTGCGGTCTTGGCCAGCAGCAGCCGCCCGTACGGGGTCGAGACGAGCGCCGACCAGGTGCCCACCTGCCGCCAGGACTGGTAGAGGCCGGTCGCGGCGAGCACGGCCACGGCACCCAGGGCGAGCCGCGAGAAGCGGCGCACCGCCCCGGCGGGAACGGCGGGACCCCACCGCAGCAGGGAGAGCAGGGAGGCCAGCCCGCCCAGCCAGACGGCGGCGGCGACCAGGTGCGCGAGGTGGGACGGGATCGCCGCCGCCGTCTGGATGCCGCTCGATGCGTGCTCGGCCAGGGCCCAGGACGCGGCGGTCCCCAGGGCGATGACCGTGCCGCCGGCGCCGAGCCCGATGACGAGGTCGCGCCGCTCGCCCTCGTCCCCCTCGGCGCCGCCACCGCCGCCACCGCCGGCCGCCCCGCCCGCGTACCGCCGCGCGTAGAGCCCGAAGAGCACCGCCACGAACAGCGCCGCCGCCGCGAGCATCAGCAGCCTGGCCACCAGCGCCGTGCCCGGCCGGGTCTGGAGGACGGACCGGAGCACCTCCGGGTCGAGGACGTCGCCGAGCCCGCCGGAGCCGGTGTACGGGCCGCGCAGCAGCAGCGCCGCGATGGTCGCGGCGGTCAGCGCCACCCAGCCGCCCGCCACCAGCCGCCGTACCGGGACGGTCCGCGCGGCGCCCGGCCAGCAGGCGAGGACGAACACCGCGCCGCCGACGAGCAGCAGGTACCCGGCGTAGGAGACGTAGCGGGCGGTGTCGTACAGCACACCGGCCGGCCCGCCGCCCGGCTCCTGGCCGGACAGGGAGACCGAGGTCTTCGAGGGCGCGCCGACGGAGAAGGTGAAACCGCCGGCGATGGGGTGGCTGTCGGCCGAGACGGCCCGCCAGGCGACGGTGTACGTGCCGTCCGCCAGGCCGCCGCGGAGGCCGACGCCGTAGCGGAACCCCGTGCCCCCGGAGGGCCTCTCCGACGGGTTGCCGGTGTCCACCCGCTCGCCGTCCGGGGCCAGGACGCGGACGGAGTCCCGCGAGAGCGAGACGCTCTCGGTGAAGGTGAGCGTCACCTCGCGGGGCGCCGCTCCCACCACCGCCCCCTGCTCCGGGCTGCTGCCGGACAGCGCGGCGTGCGCGGCGGCCGGGGCGGCGCCGCCGAGCAGGCCGAGCACGCCGGCCGCGGCGAGCAGGAGGCCCGTCAGGGCGGCGCGGAGGGGCCGCGTGTACCGCGCGGGCCGCGCGGACGGCACGGGCCGGGGCGCGGTGTGGGGGGCGGCGGTGGCCATGGCGGGTGACCTCACTCTTCGGGACCGCCGGGGCGGTCAGGGGACGTGGTTGGTCGCTTCGACCGGTACCTCGACCCTGATGGGGCCGGACTTCTCGAAGCGCAGCTCCACCGGGACCGTCTCGCCCTCGGCGGGCCGGCGGTCGAGCTCCATGAACATCAGGTGGTCGCCGCCGCGGCTGAGCTCCAGGGCGCCGCCCGCGGGGACGGGCAGCGAGGAGACCTGGCGCATCCGCCCCCCGGCGGTGGTGTGGATCTGCACCTCGCCGGCGACGTCGCTGCTCACCGAGGTGAGGGAGTCGTCCGCGCCGCCGTCGTTGCGGACGGTCAGGAAGCCGCCGGCGGTGTCGGTGGTCGGCGGTTCGGGCATGTACGCGCCTTCGACGGTCAGCCGGGGGGCGTCCCCGCCCCCGTCCCCGCCCCCGTCCGCGGAGCCGCAGGCGGCGGCGCCGGTGGCGAGGAGGGCGCCGGCGAGCGCGAGCCCGAGCGCGCGGCGGGCGCGCGGCCGGCGGCTCACGGCAGCTCCCCCTTCACCAGCTTGGGCAGGTCCTGCTCGTAGACCTCCACGGGCACGTCCGAGGTGTACAGCACGTGCGCCTTGTCGTCCTTCGGAAGGAAGGCGAGCACCTGGGTGCCGTGGGAGGAGACGACGTCGCCGTCCTCCTCCACCTCCGGCGGCGCCAGCCCGATGCCCAGGTCGCGGGCGCCGGCCTGGATGGTGTCGAAGTCGCCGGTGAGCCCGATGAAGTCCGGGTCCTGGGCGCGCAGCCAGGTGCCGAGCGACTCGGGGGTGTCGCGCTCGGGGTCGGAGGTGACGAAGACGACGCGCAGCTTCTCCTGGTCCGCCTTCGGCAGCTTGGACTTGGCGACGGCGATGTTGCTCATCGTCAGCGGGCAGACGTCGGGGCAGTGGGTGTAGCCGAAGTAGACCAGCGTGGGGTGCCCCCTGGTCTCCTCGACCAGGTCGTAGGTCTCGCCCTCGGTGTCGGTGAGGACGAGTTCGGGCTTGTCGAAGGGGTTGGTCAGGACGGTGCCCCGCTTGACGGAGTCGGTGGGCCCCGCGGTGGCCGGGGACCGGTCGGATCCGCTCCCCCCGCCGTCCGCGGAGCCGCAGGCGGCGGTGCCGGTGGCGAGGAGGGCGCCGGCGAGGGCCAGCCCGAGGGCGCGGCGGGAGCGGTGGAGGGGGCCGGCGGGGCGGGAGCGCCGGGGGTGGCGGCGCGCGGTGCGGTGCATGGTGGTTCGTTCTTCCCGGGGGTCGGTGGGTGGTGACGTGCGCGGGCCCGGCGGCCCGGCCCGCCCGTCCGCCCGGAAGCGGGCGCGGGGGCGGGCCGGGGCCACCGGACGGCGCGGGCGGCGTCAGGCGGTGGGGCGACGGCGTCCGGCCAGGACGCCGAAGGCGATGCCCCCGGCGCCGGCGGCGATGCCGACGACGGCGAGGACACGGGCGGTGGTGTCGGTGGTCCCGGAGGACTCGCCGGAGGCGGCGGCCTTCTCCGCGTCGCCGGAGGACTCGGCGGAGCCGGCGGCCCGGTCGGCGTCCCCGGCGCCGGCGGAGCCGTGGCCGTCCTCGCCGTCGGCGGGCGGGGCCAGCTCCAGCACGGGGGCCGGGCTCTCCGGTTCCTCCTCGCCCTCGACCGGCTCCTCGATCCAGCGCACGACCTCGTCGTTGTCGTACGTCTGGACGGCCTTGAACACGAGCCGGTCCACGTCCTCGGGCAGCTGCCCGACGGAGACGGGGAACTGCTGGAAGGTGCCCGGCTCGATGCCGCCCCCGGTCTCCGTCCAGGTGATCTTGGAGGGGACCTCCTCGATCCTCCGGCCGTGGGACTCCAGGGGCTTCTCCAGTTTGGTCCTGGTGACGTCCACGTCCCAGCCGGGGACCGGCTGCGGCATCACCGAGGTGAGCGGGTGGTCGGCGGGGAAGGTGACCTCCAGCTTCACGGTGGAGGCGTTGTCGCGCTCGTTGGGCACCTTGAAGGCGATGGTGGCGTAGCCGCCCTGCTCGGCCGTGTCGGGGTTGACGGAGACGTGGGCGGAGGCGGGCCCGGCGAACGCGACGGCGCAGGCCGCGGCGGTGGCGGCGGCCGCGGCGAGACGGCGGCCGGACGGCAGGGACGGCACTGTGGGGCGGATCGGGAACCGCATGCTGTGACACTCCTCGTACGTGGGGGAAGCGCTCCCCGTCCGGAAGGCGCGTCCGCGCTGTCATGCGCCGCCGTGCGTAGTCGTGCGCGGCGGTTTCCGCTCGTGCGCGGTCCGCATGCGACGTGCGCGGGCGTGCGCCCGGTCCGGGTGAGCCTGGCATGGTGTGCGCGGCGTCCGCGCACACCTCACCCCCGGGGTACGGGCGTGGGGGCGTACGCGTCAGGCCGCGAGGTCGAGGCCGTACGCGGAGGCGGGCGGACCGCGCCGGACCACCGAGTGCGCCAGCAGCGGCGCGGCGGGGGGCGCGGCGTCCCCGGCACCCCCGCCGCACGGGGCGCGGGGCGGCACGGCGCCGTCGGGCAGCAGCCCCCGGCACAGGGCCCGCACCCAGCGCAGCGCCGTGCGCAGGGCCCGGACGAGCAGCACGCCGGCGAGTTCGCCGGTCAGGTGGGCCGACAGCCGCACCAGCCGCCACAGGGCGGCGTCGCCCCGGCGCAGCAGCCAGCCCATGGCGAGCGCGGCGAGCAGGTGACCGAGCAGCATGGGGCCGGACAGGAGCGACAGGGCGGTGCGCACGGCCGCCTGGAGGCACTCGGCGGCGGTGCCGGCGACCGTGCCGGCCGCGCCGGGGTCGGACGCGGGAGCGCCGTGGCCGCCGTGGAGCGCCGCGGCCCCGGCCGGCGCGTCCGGGAGCGCGCCGGAGAGACCGGCCTCGGCGACGACGCGGCGGGCCTCGGCCTCCGTCAGACCGGACGCGGAACCGCCGCCGCACAGCAGCCGCGAGGCCAGGGCGATCACCCCGTCGCGGCCGGCACCGCCGGAGGCCGGGACTCCGGACGCCGGCGCGCTCTGTGCGGTGGAGAAGAGCAGGTGCAGTCCGAGCTGCCCGAGCGCCAGCAGGGCCGTGATGCCCGGCAGGGTGCGTTCGCGCCCGGCCAGCGGCACGGCGGCGGCGAGGACGGCCGCGAAGCCCGCGGCGAACGTCCACGCGGGGAGCCCCTGCCCGGCCGCGAGGACGTGTCCGGCCGCGGACAGCGTGACGCAGACCGCGGCGAACACCGCGGCCCGCAGCAGTCGCAGGTCGGCGCCGGCTCGCGCGACGGGGGCTCTCATGACCGGGCCATCCTCTCACCACCGCCCCGAAGGGAACACGGGGCCTCCGCGTCGAACGCCCTGCCGGTGGTCCGTGGACGGCGGATAGCGGGGCGATGAGGGCTTATAGCTTCTTTTCCGTATATTGCACTACTCATCACATCCGCCGAATGAGGGGAGGCGCGCCGGTCCCGCGCTTACCACCGCCGGGCCGGGCAATACGTGAGGGTATGTCGAGCCGCGGCCGGGAGGCTGAGCATGAGCATCTGGTGGTCCCTCCACTTGCGGCGCGAAGCCGCCAGCGTCCCGCTCGCCCGGCGGCTCCTGCTCGGCGCGATGGAGACCGCGGGCGTCGACCCGGACGTCTCCTACGACCTGTCGGTCGCGCTCTCCGAGGCGTGCGCGAACGCGGTCGAGCACGGCGGACCGGGGGGACCCGGGCGGTCGGGCGCCGGGGAGTACCACGTGACGGCGTACATCGATGACGACATGTGCCGCATCGAGGTGACCGATCACGGGCCGGGCTTCGGGGACGCGTCCGGCGGTCCGCCCCGCACCGGGGGAACCGCGCACACCTCGGACACCACAGGCACCGACACGACCGACGACACCCGCACGACCGGGAGCACCGACGGCACCGGGACGGGCGCCGACGGCCCGAACAGCACGGAGGGCGCGGGCGGCACGGCGGGCCTTCCGGCCGCCAACCCGCTCGGCCCGCTGGTCGCCAGGGCCGCGGCCCCCCTCCGCGACGGGAGCCGCGGCGGCGGGCAGGGGGAGCCGGGCGGCGGGGCGCACCCCCGCGAGCACGGCCGGGGCCTGTTCCTGATCGAGGCCCTCGCCGACCACGTCGCCTTCCGCAACCGGCCGGGCGACGGAGCGGTGGTCTGCTTCGACAAGCTCCTCAAGTGGAAGAAGGACGCCCTGCTGAAGGCGTCCTGACCCCGTCCCGCTCCCCGGTGGTGCCGGGCCCGCCCCGGCGCCGGCCCCGCCGGGGAGCGGGGGACGCGGGGGGACCGCGTCCCCCCGCGTCCCCCGCGGCCCCGGTTCAGCCGCGCAGCCGGGCCATCCACGCCTCGACCTCGTCCGAGCGGCGCGGCAGCGCCGCCGAGAGGTTCCGGTTGCCGTCCTCGGTGACGAGGATGTCGTCCTCGATGCGCACCCCGATGCCCCGGTACTCCTCGGGCACCGTCAGGTCGTCGAGCTGGAAGTACAGGCCCGGCTCGACCGTCAGGCACATGCCGGGCTCCAGCGTCCCCTCGGCGTACGTCTCGCGGCGCGCGACGGCGCAGTCGTGGACGTCCATGCCGAGCATGTGGCCGGTGCCGTGCAGCGTCCAGCGCCGCTGGAGGCCCAGTTCGAGGACCCGCTCGACCGGCCCCTCGACCAGGCCCCACTCCACCAGCCGCTCCGCCAGCACCCGCTGCGCGGCGTGGTGGAAGTCCAGGTACTTCGCCCCCGGCTGCACCGCCGCGATGCCCGCCTCCTGGGCGTCGTAGACCGCGTCGTAGATCTTGCGCTGGAGATCGGTGAAGCGGCCGCTGATCGGCAGGGTGCGGGTGACGTCGGCGGTGTAGAGGGTGTGGGTCTCCACGCCCGCGTCCAGCAGCAGCAGGTCGCCGGAGCGGACCGGGCCGTCGTTGCGCACCCAGTGCAGGGTGGTGGCGTGCGGGCCGGCGGCGCAGATGGACCCGTAGCCGACGTCGTTGCCCTCCACGCGGGCGCGCAGGAAGAAGGTGCCCTCGATGTAGCGCTCGGAGGTGGCCTCCGCCTTGTCCAGCACCCGCACGACGTCCTCGAAGCCGCGCACGGTGGAGTCGACGGCCTTCTGCAGCTCGCCGACCTCGAAGTCGTCCTTGACCAGGCGCATCTCGGAGAGGAAGACCCTCAGCTCCTCGTCGCGCTCGGCGGTCGTCTTGTCGGCCAGGGCGGCCTCCACGCCGGCGTCGTGGCCGCGCACCACGCGGACGTCGCCCCGGGCCTCCCGCAGCACGTCGGCGACGGTGCGCACGTCCCGGCACGGCAGGCCGTAGAGCCGCTCGGCCTCGGTGAGGCTGTGCCGGCGGCCCACCCACAGCTCGCCCTGCCCGTCGAGCCAGAACTCGCCGTTCTCGCGGTTGGAGCGGGGCAGCAGGTAGAGGACGGCCTCGTGGCCGCCGGCCGTCGGCTCCATGACCAGGACGCCGTCCTCGGTCTGGTTGCCGGTGAGGTAGGCGTACTCGACGGACGACCGGAAGGGGTACTCGGTGTCGTTCGAACGGGTCTTGAGGTTGCCCGCGGGAATCACCAGGCGCTCGCCGGGGAAGCGGGCGGAGAGCTTCGCGCGCCGCTCGGCGGTGCGGCCGGCCTGCGGGACCGGCTCCAGATCGCGCAGCTCGGTGTCGGCCCAGCCCGTCCTCATGTTCTCGGCGAGTTCGTCGGAGACGCCCGGGTACAGGCCGTTCTTCCGCTGCTTGATCGGCTCTTCCGAAGTGGGTTCGCCCTGCTCGTCCGGGGTCTCCGGCCGCTGCTGGTCAGCCACGTCGCTGCCTCCTCCTGCTGGTGGGTGTGGGCCGCCTCCCGTCGCGGGTGCGGGCCGCCTCCCATCGTAGGTCGGGCCCCTTCGGCGCGGACCGGGAGCCGTCGGCCGGGGCGCTCAGAACCGCGCGGCCAGCAGGACGACGTCCTCGGGGCTGTCGGGGTCGTCGGCCCGCCCGTCGGGCAGCACGGTGCCCAGGACGTGGTCCACCAGGGCCTCGGGATCCTCGCGGACGGCCGGCGCGGCGGCCGCGGCGGCCGCCCGGAGCCGGGCGAAGGCGCGGTCCATCGGCTCCCCGGTGCGGTGCAGCAGGCCGTCGCTGTAGAGCAGGAGCGTTTCCCCGGCGGCCAGACACACCTCGACGCTGGGCGCCTCCCAGCAGGCGAGCATCCCCAGCGGCGCGGAGAGCGTCGTCTCCACGACCTCGGTGCGCCGCGGCCCGACGACCAGCGGAGGGCAGTGCCCGGCGCCGGCCAGCACCACCCTGGCGGCGGCGCCCGGCGTCCCGGCCCCCTCCGGCCCGTCCGCCGCCCCGGCCCGCTCGGCGTACCCGAACAGCGCGGTCGCCGACCGCGCCGGCTCCGTCAGCCGCAGCAGCAGCTCCAGATCGGACAGGACCGCCACCGGGTCCTCGCCCTCCATCACCGCGTACGCCCGCAGCGACGCCCGCAGCCGCCCCATGGCGGCCAGCGCGTCCGGCCCGGAGCCGGTGACCCCGCCGACGGAGAGCCCCAGCGCGCCCTCGGGCAGCGGCAGCACGTCGTACCAGTCGCCGCCGCCGCGCGGCCCGGTGCGGTGCCGCACCGCCAGCCGCACCCCCGGCACCCTCGGCAGCCGGGAGGGGAGCAGTCCCTCGCGCACGGTGGCCACGGCGGAGCGGGCCCGGGTGAGGTCGAGCTGGCGGGCGATGTGCTCGGCGGCGTGCCGCACGTACAGGCCCAGCAGGTGGCGCTGGCGCTCGGAGGGCTGGGCGGGCTCGTCGTAGAGCCAGACGGCGGCACCGACGCGTCCGGCGGTGCCGGCCTCCAGGGGCACGGCGTAGCTGGCGGCGAAGCCGAGCCGGGCGGCGACCTCGCGGTGGCGCGGGTCGAGTTCCCGGTCCTCGGCGATGTGGGGGCTGGCGATCTCCCGCGGGGCGTCGGGGCCGGTCCGCCCGTCGGCCCCCGGCAGTCCGTCGAGGAGGCGGGCGTAGGGAGCCGACTCGCGCGGGATGGTCTCGATGTGGCCGAGGTCCGCGGGGCCCAGGCCCAGGCCGACGGTGGTGTCGGGCCCCAGGCCGTCGGCCGGCGCGAGGGCGATCAGCCCGCGCCGGGCGCCCACGAGGGCGGCCCCGGCGCCCAGCGCCTCGTGCACCGCGTCCTGCAGGGTGTCGGTGCGCACCAGGCGCTCGGTGAGGTCGTGGAGGGTGGTGAGGTCGGAGATCCACCCGGCGAGCCGGTCCTGGACGGCGGCGAGTTGCTCGACGGGGCGGGCGAGGGCCGGGTCGTCGAGGGGGGAGGCCCGGTGCGGCCCGGCGGGGGGCCGGGGAGCGGCGGACCGGGGGGCGGCGGCGGAGGGGTGCGGGGCAGTGTGCTGGGGAGGTGGGGCTGGTGAGTCGATTCCGGCCAGTTTCGGCGGCTGCTGGGCGCTCATGGGCAGCGGCCCTCACCGCGGAACAGCGTCCTCAATAGCATCGCAAACCCCCATGTCGTGCTGCTCCGCTATCAGTGACTTCAGGTGTACACGGGCCGATAACGCGATGTCCAGCACTGCACCGGCGGGCTGACGGGTGTCCTTGGCGGCCGTGCGCCGGGCGGAGGCGGCCCGGTGTGGCGGAACAGTCCCGGGAGGAGTCGTAAGCTTGGCCGAAAACATATCCTGGGTCTGGTGGTGCGCGGTCGACTGGCCTCAGCACGGCAGCGCGTCATCACGGTCGTTGTGGGTACGTGGGTTACGTACGGCACGAGGAAAACGAAGCGGTCGGCGAGCACACGGGTTCCGGCGGAACCCGTCGGCGGACCGGTGCGTCTCACGAGGAGGACTCGAGGCGCACCCTCGTACGCGGCGAGAGAGATTCAGGGCACGGAAGCAGGCGGCCACCGGAGCGGTCACCGGGCGGTACGGACGTACGACGGCGGAATCCGGCGGTACGGGCGTGCGGAGCCGGGGCACCGGCCGGACCGCGCACCACCTCGCCGCATTCCGCGCCCGGCCCGCGCAACGCCCGGCCCGGCTGCCGGGAACGACACGGTGGCGCACTGGTACGGCCGCGCACATGCGGTCACCGAGATCCACAGATGCAACAGGTGTGAAGGACGGGACGGCCGTCGTACGTCGCCGTTCTGTCAGGTCCTTGTCGATCTATGGCGTTACGGAAAGGAACGAGCGCTGATGCGCGAGATCCTCGGAAGGCGACGCACGACCCGCTGGGCGCTGCGGAACGCGGCACTCGTCTGCGCCACGCGCTGGGGGTGGCCCGTGCTGCCCGGTGTGGCCCCGCGGGAGTCCTCCAGGCGCCTGACCGCACGCCAGTCCGGGCAGCCGCGGGGGCGCTGCTCCTGCCCGCGGCCGGACTGCGCCGTGCCCGGCGCCCATCCCCTCGACCCCGAGCTGCTGGCCGCCACCACCGACGAGCGCATGGTGCGATGGTGGTGGGCGAACCGGCCCGACGCGCCGGTCCTGCTGGCCACCGGCGGACGCGCGCCCTGCGCGCTGAGCCTTCCGGCCGCCGCCGGCGCCCGCGCGCTGGAGGAGTTCGACCGGCTCGGACTGCGCACCGGGCCGGTGGTGGCCACCCCGACCCGCTTCGCGCTGCTGGTGGCGCCGTACGACCTGGAGGAGCTGGGCGAGTTGCTCTACGCCCAGGACTGGGTGCCCAGCTCGCTGCGCTTCCACGGCGAGGGCGGCTACGTCCCGCTGCCGCCCTCGCGCACCGGGGCCGGCCAGGTGCGCTGGGAGAGGCAGCCGTCGGCGGACCGGGGCCGGGCCCCCTGGCTGCCGCGGATGGAGCCGCTGGTGGACGTGCTGGTGCGGGCCAGCGCCCAGGTGCCGGACACCGGCAGCAGGCTGGCGTACTGATCGGAGCCGTCCGGCCGGAGCCGCCGTGCGCCGGGCGGACGACCGTCCGCGGCGTACGGCGGCCGGAGCGCGGATCCGCCGCCCTCCCCCTCACGGCCGCCTTCCCCCCACCGCCGCCCTTCCCGCTCGCCGGGCGCCCCCTCGGTCCCCCGGCCCTTCCCGCCTCCGCCCCTCGTCCCCGTCTTCCCGCCCCCGCTGTCCGCGGCGCCCCTCTCCCGCGGCCGGGGGCGCTGCGGTCCTCCGCTCCCCCGGGTCACTCGTACGGGTAGCAGCGCGCCGGAGTTGGAGGGAAACAGGCGCTCTGTCCTCACAGGCGCCGCCTTCCTCCCGATATGTTCGGGTCCGCCGGAGAGTGCGAACGGCTCTCCTCCTCCAGCGAGTTGACAGGTGGACCGCCCATGGACGAGCCGCAGCAGCGCGCCTCCAGCCTCCGTGCGATCGCACTCGCCAGCGGGGTGGCGCTCGCGATGGTCCTGCCGCTCGCCGCGGCGACCGCCGGGCAGGACGGGCCGGAACCGGCCCACGCGCCGGGCGGGCGGCCGCGGCCACCCGCCGCCACCCCGGCGTCCCCCGCCGTCCCGGCGCCCGAGGGCCCCGGAGGGGAGCGCGCCCCGGCCCTCCCCGGCCCGCCTCCGTCCGAACTCGTCCCCGGCGGCCCGTCGGAGGTCACCGCCTTCTGCGGCCGCCTCTCCTCGGCTCCCCGCGGTGTGCGGGCGCAGACGTGCGTGCTGGCCCGGAACGGGTCGGCCTGGGGGCGGATGTACTACCGCAACGCCACCGGCGAGCCGCTGCACGGTGCCCTCAGCCTGCTCGGCCCCGGCGGACGCTCGGTGACCGTCTCCTGCGAACTCCCCGCACGGGGCGGTCCGGGCGTCTGCGACACCCCGCGCCGGCGCGCGGCGCGGGCGCCCGGTGGCGCGGGGGAGGACGGGAGCGGAGCCGGGGCGTACACGGCGGTGGCGGAGGTCGGGGCGCCGGACGGCGAGGGGCTGCTGCTGCGCTCCGGCAGCGGGACCGCGGACGGCCGGGGAGCCGGTCCCCGCCCCCGGTGACTCCGGGACGGGTGCGGATATGGAAGGACCCGGTCGCTGGCGACGGGGGATGCACCAGCGACCGGGCTGTCTGAACCGTAACAAGTTATGGGCCGTCCGCAAATTCCACCGCTCTCTTCAAGCCGCGGATTTACCTGCGGTTACGGCGTTATGTGACGGGAATCACTCTGCGAATGCACAGGTCGTTTCACCTTGAATCGTCTGTCAGTTGAGGGTGACCTGGCGATTGGTGAATCCACTGCGCGCCCGGCGCTCCTCCGCGGACAGCGGACCGGTGGTCGCCAGTGCCTCCCCGAGCCGCTCGGCGAACGCCGCCGCGGGCTTCTCGCACTCCTCCGCGCGCATCGAAACCGGCAGGTCCCACACGGGAACCAGCAGTCCGTGCGCCCGGAAGGAGCCCACCAGGCGCGTGCCCTCGCCGAGCGACGAGGCACCCGCGGCGTGCAGCCGGGCCAGGGCGTCCAGCAATGCGTCCTCCGGGTGCGGCATGACCCAGCGCAGGTGGTTCTTCTCCGGGGTCTCGCACCAGTAGGCGGCCTCCACGTCCTTCAGACGAACGGTCGGCAGTGCGGCCGAATTGGCGCGTTCCAGGGAGGCGGCCACCTCCGGGCTCTGGTGCTCGGCGTCCTCCACCCAGAAGTCGAAGCCGTCGTGGACCTCGGGCACGAAGGGCGCGTCCAGGTCCAGCAGGTCCTGCAGGCGCGGCGCGTCGGCGGTGGTGCGCTCGGCGGCCACGGGCGTGCCCGGCCGGGCCGTCAGGGCACGCCGCAGCACGTCGGCCAGGTCGCGGCTGACGTCACCGGAAGGGGTGTCGTTCTGCAGCCCGAGCAGGACGGCGCCGTTGTCGCGCCGCAGCGCGGGCCAGGCCATGGGCAGGACGGTCGCCAGCGTCACGGAGGGGACGTCCTCGGGCAGCCCGTCCCGCAGCGCCAGCGGCACGGTCGCGGCGGGCACCAGCTCGCGCAGCGCGACCCAGTCGCACTCCCCGGGCAGCCCCTCGAACGGCCGGCGCACCAGCTCGGTCACCGCCTGGGCGGCGGCGCGCCCGTGGCAGGCCTTGTAGCGGCGGCCGGATCCGCAGGGGCAGGGCTCGCGGGCGCCGACGACGGGGACCTCACCGTCGACGAGCTGCGGCTTGGCGGCCTTGGTCTGAGGACGGCGCTTCTTGGCCATGGCGTGCGGTTCTCCCGGTCGTGCGGACGCTTGTCGGCGCGAGCCTAGTCCCTGCGGGCCGGACCGTAGGGGTGCACGACGGACGCCACCCGAAACGCCTACGCCGTCACGCGATGTCCTCCAGGCCGGCCAGGCCGAAGTCCACGTCCGGGCCGAAACCGCCCCCGGACGGCGCCACGACCGCCCAGACCGTCACCCCGCCGGACGACCCGCCGTCCCGCACCCCCCAGTCGCGGGCGAGGGAGGTGATGATCGACAGCCCTCTGCCGCCCCGCGCCGTCACCGACGGATTGGACAGGCGCGGGCGCGTCGGCCCCCCGCCGTCCGTGACGGAGACGCTCACCCCGCCGTCGGCCGTACGGCCCCACGCCGCGCGCACGCTGTCACCCGCGCCCAGTGGGCGGGCATGCCGGTACGCGTTGCTGAGGAGTTCGGAAAGGATCAGAACCGCGTCGTCCACGACCGCTTCGGGCGTACCGGAGCCGAGGAGCTCCTCGCGCATCCGGCGCCTCGCCGCACCCACGCCCGTGGGACCGTGGGGCACGGCCATCGTCGACGACGTCGGCGCCTCCTGTGCAACCACCAACGCCACCCCCGAGACCTCCTTCTTCGCCCCACGCCACGTGATGGATGCCCCTTTGTCCGAGACCGGAAACCGGGCGGTCCCTTCCCGTGACGCACCCCTCACGGAAGCTCCACCACCCCCGCCGACCCGGAATGCGCCGGGGCACAACCCCCCGGAGAACAACCGGTGGCGCCGGAAAGCGCCGTGGTGCGCCCCCCGTTCCGCGCGCCTCGGCCCTCCCCTCCGCGCCCGGCTCTCCCCGCCGTCCCCCTCGTGCCCCGGGCCCCTTCCACCTGCTGCTTTCCCGCACCGCCCGCGGCCTGCCCCGCACGCTGCGGGCGCCCTCTCCGGCGCGTTCCGCAGGCCCCCCGTCAGCTTCCCATCGCGGCCAGCTGCTCCCGTACGCGCCGGGGCCGGTTGGTGATGATCGCGTCCACCCCGAGCAGCGCGCACAGCTCCACGTCGGCCGGGTCGTCCACCGTCCACACGTGCACCTGGTGGCCGAGGCTGTGCGCGAGCGCCACGTACTCGGGACGGCCTCGCAGGATCCGCATGCTCGGGCCGGCGATCCCCACCCCGGGCGGCAGCCGTCCGTCGCGGTGGCGCGGCAGCAGGAACTGCATCAGGTAGACGGTCGGGATCCACGGCGCCGCCTCCCGCACCCGGTGCAGCGAACGCGCCGAGAAGCTCATCACGCGCACGGGGACGGCCGGATCGCGGCGGGCGAGCACCCGCAGCAGCTCCTCCTCCACCTGGCCCGCCCAACGGGTGGGGTGCTTGGTCTCCACCGCCAGCTCCACGCGGCGCCCGGCGGCGGCCTGCTCCTCCACCAGGCGCAGCAGCCGCTCCAGGGTCAGCACGGAGGTGTGGTCGCGGCTCTCGCGCTCCGGCGACTCGTCCGACTCCCCCCGCCCCTTCCAGGAGCCGAAGTCCAGCGCGGCCAAGTCGGCCAGCTCCAGCGCCGAGACGGCGCCGCGTCCATTGGAGGTACGGTTGACGCGGCGGTCGTGCACGCAGACCAGGTGCCCGTCGGCGGTGAGCCGCACGTCGCACTCCAGCGCGTCGGCGCCGTCCTCGATGGCCCTGCGGTACGCGGCCAGGGTGTGCTCCGGCGCGTCCTCGGAGGCGCCGCGGTGGGCCACGACGGAGATGCGGCGGCGGGAGCCGGACGACTCCCGGCGGTTTCCGTAACTCACCGCGTTATGGTGCCACCCCGACGCCCGCGCGGTGGACCGGACCGCCCGCGCCCGGGCGCGCGTCCGGACGGACGGTGGCGTTTACGTCCGCCTGACGGACCCTGGGAGAAGCTGGCACCACACCCGAATACGACGCACGCCGCCCGCGAGACGTGCGCTGTCGTGTACCTGAGGAGATAGCTGTGAGCACCGAGAACGAGGGCGCCGCCGAGAAGCCCGCAGCCGGCGCCCCCGTCCCGCACCCGCCGGCCGACGGGTCCGGCGCGAACGACGCCGCCGCGCCCAGGACACCCGACACCCCGCCGGAGGACTACGACCTCCAGGCGCCGGCCCCCGCGCCTTCGTCCTCCGCGCCTTCGTCCTCCGCGCCTTCCGGCCCCGCCCCGGAGCCGGCGGCTCCCCAGCCTCCCGCCTCCCCGGCGCCCGGCGGCGACGCGGCGACGACCCACCTGCGGAAGATCGACCCCGGCGCGGAGCCCCCGCGGGCGCAGCACCCGTCCCCGCCCCCGGCACCGCACGCACAGCCGCAGCACGAGCCGGACCCGGCGCAGCAGCACACCGCCCCCCCGCCCGGGGCGGCCCCAGCCCCGCCGCCCCCGCCCCACGACCACGCCGCCCAGCAGCCCGAGGCATCCCGGCACCAGGGCCCCCAGCAGCACCAGCAGACGGCGCACTGGGGCGCACCGGGCGGCCACGACGGCTACGGCCCCGTGCCCCCCGCCCACGGCGCGCCCGGCGCACCGGCCGCCCCCACCGCCGCCTGGGGCGCTCCCTTCGCGCCCCCGCCGCCCCCGGAGCGCAAGCGCCGGTCGGGCGGCCTGATCGCCGCCGTCCTGGCCGCGGCCCTCCTCGCGGGCGGCGTCGGCACGGGCATCGGCTTCTGGGCCGCCGAACGCCCCTCCGGTACCTCGACGACCATCTCCTCCGACGGCGACCTCGACCAGGTCAACCGAGCCCCCGACTCCGTCGCCGGAATCGCGGCCAAGGCCCTGCCCAGCGTCGTGACGATCGAGGCCGAGGGCGGCGGCGAGAGCGGCACCGGCACCGGCTTCGTCTACGACAAGCAGGGCCACATCATGACCAACAACCACGTGGTGGCCAGCGCCGCCGACGGGGGGGAGCTCACCGCGACGTTCTCCGACGGCCGCAAGTACGAGGCCGAGGTCGTCGGCCGCGCCCAGGGCTACGACGTCGCCGTCATCAAGCTCAGGAACGCCGGCGGCGCCAAGCTCACCCCGCTGCCGCTGGGCAACTCCGACAAGGTCCAGGTCGGCGACGCGACGATCGCGATCGGCGCCCCCTACGGCCTGTCCGGCACCGTCACCACCGGCATCATCAGCGCCAAGAACCGGCCCGTGGCCTCCAGCGACGGCCAGGGGTCCCAGGCGTCCTACATGAGCGCCCTCCAGACCGACGCCTCCATCAACCCCGGCAACTCCGGCGGCCCGCTGCTCAACGCCGAGGGCGCGGTGATCGGCATCAACTCCGCGATCCAGTCGGCCGGCGGCGGCCTCGGCCAGGGTTCGCCGGGCAGCATCGGCCTCGGCTTCGCCATCCCCATCAACCAGGCCCAGCGCGTGGCCAAGGCCCTGATCGAGACGGGCGAACCGGTCTACCCGGTCATCGGGGTCCAGGTCGACCTGCGCAACCAGGGCGACGGCGCCCGCATCATCGAGGACACCCAGGACGGCAGCGAGCCGATCACCCCGGGCGGCCCCGCCGACCGGGCGGGCCTGCAGCCGGGCGACGTCATCACCCGCCTGGACGGCGTCTCGATCGACAGCGGCCCGACCCTGATCAGCGAGATCTGGGCCCATGAGCCGGGCGAGAAGATCTCCCTCACCTACCAGCGCGACGGCAAGGAGACCGAGACCGAGCTGACGCTGGGTTCTCGCAAGGGGGACTGACGAACCGGCTAGGCTGTCCCCACGCCGCACCGCACGGCGCGGCGTGGGGAGGCTTGCCCGAGCGGCCTAAGGGAACGGTCTTGAAAACCGTCGTGGTGGCGACACCACCGTGGGTTCAAATCCCACAGCCTCCGCCGAGGTGAACGAACCACCAGCTCACAAGGGGTGCCTCCCACCGGGAGGCACCCCTTCGGCGTTCACCCTGTCTCACCCCGCAGCGGGGGTATCCCGTCTCCGACCAGCGCGTGTGGGCCATCCGTGGGCCAGGATCCCGGTCACGTGTCGCCGCTCAGCCCCTTCTCGATGAGCTGGTTGGCGAGTGACTGCCGACCGCGCAGGATCCTGGCGTGGAAGCGGAACAGGACGGTGAGGCTGTGGCCCGCGCGCCGGGCCACCTCGACCGGTCCACACCGGAGTTGATTCACAGTGAGACTCCGGCGTGCTCGGCGCTTGAGGCCGCTGCCCGTGGGACCCGCCGCCCTCGGTCCACCCCGAGCCGACCTGCGACCGGCCCCCTCAGACCGCGGCGGTCCCAGCCTTCCCAGGCAATGCTCGGCATCGTGTCCGACTCATGCCCGACAGTTCGGCGAGCCACGGCCGACAGCGGATGCCAGGGAGACCCCGAGGCTTCGCCCTGACTACCGTCGCCGCTGGCCAGGGCGCCGGCCATGCCCAGAGCCGGGGTGATTCCAAGCCGGGGTTCGGGAGCCGGCCAGATCCCGAACCCCAGCCCGGGGCCTGTCGGGTGTGCCGGGCGCTTGCGACGTGCCCACCGGTAACCCCAGACTTCTTGCTCGTGATCGCCGAGGCCGCGGGCCTCTCTGACGGGGAGCGACATGACAGCCTGGAGACGCCTGCGGCGCGACCTGCGAGGTCGGCGGAACCTCGACGTGTACGCCACGATCGCCGTCGCCCTGGGCACCAGCGTCCTCGCCGCCATCGATGTGGCTCCGACGGGGAAGATCATGGCCGCCGTCCTGGCGGTTCTCGCCGTCCTGGCCTTCAGCGCACTGTCCACCCGGACGATGGTCGAAGACCTGGCCCGCTCCGGCGCCGGCGGCGGCGTCCGCTTTCTGTCGGACTTTCCTCAGGACCTCAAGGAACAGCGCGAGAGGTCCACCGATCTCTATCTCGTCGGCGTCAGCTTGAGCCGAACGCTGGAAACCTCCTACCGGGCGTTCGAGGACACCCTGTCCGCAGGGGGCCGCATCAGGATCCTGCTCACGGATCCCGACGCGGACGACGCGGCAGTGACCACCCAGAACCGTCCGACGCGGCCCCGCCCCGACGAGATCAGAAACGAGATCCGCCAGTCCCTCCGTCTGCTCGAACGCCTGCGCGCGGAGGCCGGGGGACGCCTGGAGGTGCGCACCACGCGCACCGCGCTCAAGTTCGGCTTGAACTACCTCAACGTGCACAAGGCGGACGCCCTGCTGTGCGTGCAGCTCTACTCCTTCGAGGTGTCCGGCGAGTCGCGCCCCATCTTCGCGCTCACCCTGGCCGACGCCCCCTGGTTCGAGACCTTCCGCGAACAGGCAGAACGGTTGTGGGACCTTTCGCAGCCGGTTCTCACCCCCCGGTCGTAGGCCTTCTCGGCTTCCGCCTTGTTCGGGCCCGTCCGCTGTCGTCCAAGCGGGTCCGAAGCAGGAGCCGTGTCGTCAGCTGTACAGCCGTGAACGCAGGTGGACGCCCCGCACGGGCTCCGCCGCCCCACCGGCACAGCCGGAAGGTGCGTGTCCGGGCACTGCCGGCGCCGGGGCAGCGAGGGAAGGGGCGGCTTCCGAGGGCGTATCGGCCAACCTGCGGCCAAGCCGGACTGCCCGAACGGACCGGTCAGGGTGGCATTGCAGGCCAGGACGGACGCCCATGCCGGGAACGGGCTGGTGCCGGAAACCGTCGCGGCGGCAACGCCACCGTGGGCTCGAATCCCACGCCTTCCGCGTCTCCACGGCCCCTGACCGGTACCGACGGCCGGGGGCCGCCGCCGTCCGCCGGCCGGCCCCGCCAACGTGGCGGGACCGGACGCGGACCGCGGGGACGGACCCCGTCCGGTCAGTGGGCGAAAGGGCCGCCGAGCGTGGTGTACGGCAGCTTGAGCGAGAGCACGGTGTACGACGCCGAGCCGGTTCCGGTGGTCCCGGACGCCGAGCCCCTCAGCAGGTGGACCAGGCCCCACCGGGTGTTGTCCAGCTGGTCGTCGGTGTCCACCAGCAGATCGGCGCGGCCGTCCCGCGTGTAGTCGGCGAGCTTGAGGTTCTTCCCGAAGCGGTCGTCCTCCTCGACGGCGCCCGCGATGCCGGAGGTGCTCTGGTCGTACGTCCTGGCCCCGGTGCCGGACAGGCCGCCGGCGCGGCCGAACAGCACCGTGACCATGCCGGCGTCGCGCTTCCCCGCCAGGTCCTCGCCGGGGGCGCCGACGGCGAGGTCCGCGTACCCGTCGCCGTTGACGTCACCGGCGGTGACGGCGGCGCCGAAGTGGTCCCCGTCCTCGGAGGCTCCCGGGACGCCCGCCGTGTCCTGGGTGAACTTCACCGTCCTCCGCGTGGCGTCCGGCCCGGTGGGGCCGCCGTGGTGGACCGTGACGTAGCCCCGCTCCCCGTCGGGCTGCTCGTAGCCCCGGCCGATGGCCAGGTCGCCGTAACCGTCCTTGTCGAAGTCCCCGATGGCGGTGAGGGGGCCGCCGCCCGCCTGGTGGCCGGCGTCGTCGGGCACCCGCACCTGGCCGGCGAGTCGCGCGAAGTCGCCGCCGCCGCGGTGGAAGAAGGCCCGCAGGTCCAGGTCGTCGTCGGTGAGGTCGCTGCCGAGGACGTACAGGTCGGTGGCGGTGTCGGCGGTGACCCGGCCGGCCACCAGCTGCGAGGCGTTCAGGTAGCCGTGGTCGCCGCCGAGCGACTGCCAGCCGCCGTGTCCGCCGGCGCGGGTGAAGGGGCCCTTGAGCACGACGGCACCGGCCCGGCTCTGGCTGATCGCGGCGAGGTCCTGGTCACCGTCGCCGTCGAAGTCGCCAACCGCGAGATCGAGCCCGAAGCCGTCCCCCGAACCCGGGTGCTCCGGCGCGATGGGGGAGTGGAGGACGGTACCGGAGCCGAGGCCCCCGGCGCCGCCCCACACGACGGTCAGCCCGCCGCGCCGGCTGACGTCGCCGACCTTCTCACCCGGTGACGAGACGACCAGGTCGGCGTAGCCGTCGCGGTCGAGGTCGGCGGTGGTGGCGGCGAAGCCCCAC
Source organism: Streptomyces desertarenae (assembly GCF_042681365.1). Classification (NCBI taxonomy): domain Bacteria; kingdom Bacillati; phylum Actinomycetota; class Actinomycetes; order Kitasatosporales; family Streptomycetaceae; genus Streptomyces; species Streptomyces desertarenae. Next base: position 230,474 of record NZ_JBHUFU010000002.1, read on the forward strand.
GAGTCGCCCTCCTCGACCACGCCGGGTATGCCGGGCGAGTCCTGGTGGAGGGTCTGGACGCGTGTGCCGGGGCCGGTCGAGGTGCCGTAGACGACGGTGACCCTGCCGTCCTTGCCGTGCGAGCCGCCGAGCATGACGACGTCGCGGTGGCCGTCGCCGTTGAAGTCGTCGGCCGGCCCGGCGGGAGCCGCGTTCGCCGCGGGGGCGCCGAGGAGCGGGGCGGAGACCACTGCCGTGAGTGCGATGACGGCGAGGACGGTACGTGGGGTGCGCATGGTTCTCCGGATTCTCGAACGGGCTGTGTGCACGGTGCGCTGCGGTCTTCGACGCGCACGGGGGCTCCGGGGTTGTACGCCGGGTAGGGGCGCGCGGCTGGTTCTGCGCTCCCCCGGTCGTGTGTCCGGGAGCGCGCGGACGGCGCGGACGGCGTGCGGGCAGCGTATGGGCGGAGCGCACCGGGGCGGTGACGGGCGGATCCGGCCGTCACCGCCCTGCTGCGGACGGGTGGAGAGGGGTTCTGCGGTTGTGTGAGGGGTTTATCGACACGTCGTCATTCGTGCGAGGGAATGAGGCTTTGCGGAGGGTTCGCCGGTTTCCCGGCGGGCAGCCTTGCTGCGCGACGTCGTTGGACAGGAAGCTCACACGCTCCACAGGAGGAGAGAACATGGCACGTACCCGCACCGTCCGCCCCGGCGCGGCGGTGCGACCGCTTCACGGGCTCGGGTGAGCCGACGGGCGCCGGCCGGGCGGGGAACCGGAGGCGTCCGATGGGAGAAGGGATGGAACGGCGCGGCCGCACTCGGGGCGGCCGCGCCGCCGTGTGCGCGGGGGTGCGGGAGGCGTGGGGACGGGTGGGGAGGGGCGTCGGACGTCCGGCCGCCGTGCCGCCGGAGCCCCCGCGGGGAGCGCTTCCCGGAGGGGACCCCCACCCCGGAGGTGGGGGTGGTGGGGGTCCCTCCTCCGCCTGGGGGAGGTGTGGGGGCGCCCGTCCCTCCGACCTGAGGGGGATCCGGCTCGGCACCTGTGGCCGATTACCCGGCGGTCCGCGGCTCATAGCGTTGGGCCCATGACCACGCATGGGACCACCGCGACCGCGGCGCCGCTGACGTTCACCGCGTACGTGCAGGCGCGCGGTCCTGTGCTGCTGCGCACCGCGCGCTCGCTGACCGCCAACCCGAACGACGCCGAGGACCTGCTGCAGACCGCCCTGGCCAAGACCTACCTGGCCTGGGACCGGATCGAGGACCAGCGGGCGCTCGACGGTTACGTGCGCCGTGCGCTGGTCAACACGCGCACCTCCCAGTGGCGCAAGCGCCGGGTGGACGAGTACTCCTGCGAGGAACTGCCCGAGCCGGAACCCGTTCCCGGCCCCGACCCCGCCGAGCAGCAGGCCGTGCGCGACGCGGTGTGGCAGGCGGTGCTCGCCCTCCCGGACCGGCAGCGCGCGATGGTCGTCCTGCGCTACTACGAGGACCTGAGCGAGGCCCAGACGGCCGCGGTGCTCGGGGTCTCGGTGGGCACCGTCAAGAGCGCGGTGTCGCGCGCGCTGGCCAAGCTCCGGGAGGACCCGCGGCTTGCCGCGGACCTGCTGGGCGCCGCGTCCGGCGGGAGGGCGGACACCGGGGGGCAGAGTTCCGGGGGGCAGGGCTCCGGGAGGCGGGGCTCCGAGGGGCCGGTGGCCCGTGCCGGAGGCGGCGGGCGGGGCGGACGGCCCGCCGGGAAGGCCTCCCTGCTGAGGGGGGCGGGGGGCTTCGGGGCGGCCGCCGCGGCCGCCTGAACCGAGCAGCACCGCGCGTGGTCCGCACGCCGCCCGCACCACCCGCGGGGGCGGCCCGCGGGCTCCCGGTCCGCAGGCGTCCGGCGGACATGCGCGGACGTACCGGCGGGCCCGAGGCGGATGCGGAGGGACAGCCACATATCGGCGTCCGACCTAGTGACATACCGACCGGTCGGTGGCAGGCTGCCGGGGAACGACCGCGCGTCACCCGCGCGCAGCGCCCGCACACCTCGGGAGGCCCCGGTGCTGAGCACGATGCAGGACGTACCGCTGACCGTCTCGCGCATTCTGCGACACGGAACCACGGTGCACGGAAGGTCGCGGATCACGACCTGGACGGGCGAGGGCGAACCGCACCGGCGCACGTTCGCGGAGATCGGCGACCGCTCGGCCCAGCTCGCCCACGCCCTGCGCGACGAACTCGGCGTGGCCCCGGGCGACCGGGTGGCGACTTTGATGTGGAACAACGCCGAGCACGTCGAGGCGTACTTCGCCATCCCGTCCATGGGCTCGGTCCTGCACACCCTCAACCTCCGGCTCCCCGCCGAGCAGCTCGTGTGGATCGTCGCCCACGCCGCCGACCGCGTCATCCTGGTCAACGGCTCGCTGCTGCCGCTGCTCGCCCCCCTGCTGCCGAAGATGGAGCCCGTCGAGCACGTCGTGGTCGTCGGCCCCGGCGACACCTCCCTGCTGGCGGGCTGCCGACCGGCCGTCCACGAGTACGAGGCCCTGATCGGGGGACGCCCGACCGCCTACGACTGGCCGGAGCTGGACGAGCGCGAGGCCGCCGCCATGTGCTACACCTCCGGCACCACCGGCGACCCCAAGGGCGTGGTCTACTCCCACCGCTCCATCTACCTGCACTCGATGCAGGTCAACATGGGCGAGTCCATGGGCCTGACCGACGCCGACACCACCCTCCCCGTGGTGCCGATGTTCCACGTCAACGCCTGGGGCCTGCCGCACGCGGTCTTCATGACCGGCGTCAACCTGCTGATGCCGGACCGCTTCCTGCAGCCCGGCCCGCTCGCCGAGATGATCGAGACCGAGCGCCCCACGCACTCGGCGGCCGTCCCCACCATCTGGCAGGGGCTGCTGGCCGAACTGGCCGCCCGACCGCGCGACATCTCCTCCCTGAAGAACGTCACCATCGGCGGGTCGGCCTGCCCGCCCTCCCTGATGAAGACGTTCGGCGAGGAGTACGGCGTGACGGTCACCCACGCCTGGGGCATGACCGAGACCTCCCCGCTGGGCACCGTCGCCCACCCGCCGGCCGGGCTCACCGAGGAGGAGGCGTGGCCGTACCGCATCAGCCAGGGCCGCTTCCCCGCCTCCGTCGAGGCCCGGCTGATCGGGCCGGACGGCACGGAGATGCCCTGGGACGGCGAGTCCGCCGGTGAGCTGGAGGTCCGCGGCCCCTGGATCGCCGGGGCGTACTACGGGGGCGCCGGCGCCGACCCCATGCGCCCCGAGGACAAGTTCAGCCCGGACGGCTGGCTGCGCACCGGGGACGTCGGCGTGATCACCCCCGACGGCTACCTGACGCTGACCGACCGGGCCAAGGACGTCATCAAGTCCGGCGGCGAGTGGATCTCGTCGGTGGAGCTGGAGAACCACATCATGGGCCACCCCGCCGTCGCCGAGGCCGCCGTCGTGGCCGTGCCCGACGAGAAGTGGGGCGAGAGGCCGCTGGCCACGGTCGTCCTGAAGGAGGACGCCGGCGAGATCGGCTACGAGGAGCTGCGCGACTTCCTGGCGGACCGGGTCGCCCGCTGGCAGCTCCCCGAGCGCTGGGCGCTGATCCCGGCCGTGCCGAAGACGAGTGTCGGCAAGTTCGACAAGAAGGTGATCCGGGCGCAGTACGCGCGAGGCGAGCTGGACGTCACCCGCCTCTGAACGCCGGGCGCCGCCGTCCCGTGCCGCCCGTCGCGCGCCGCCGCGCACGGGCGGGGCGGCGCGGCGGCACGGACGAGGCCCCCGCCGCGGTCAACGCTGTCCATGACCAGACCACGGCGAGGGCCCTCGCACCCCACCGTATGCCCCGCACTCCGGAGAGTGCCGACCGGGGTCCCGGCCCGGATCAGCTGGCGCCGATCTTCGCCAGCAGGTCCACGATGCGCGACTGCACCTCGGTGCTCGTGGACCGCTCCGCGAGGAAGAGGACCGTCTCGCCGGCGGCCAGTCCCGGCAGCTCGGCCGGGTCGATGCCGGCCGAGGTGTAGACGACGAACGGCGTGCGGTTGAGCATGCCGTTCACCCGCAGCCAGTCGATGATCCCGGCGCGGCGGCGGCGGACCTGCATCAGGTCCATCACCACCAGGTTCGGCCTCACCTGCGAGGCGACCTGCACCGCGTCCGCGTCCGAGGGGGCGTGCGCGGTCTGCATCCCGCGCCGCTCCAGCGTCGCCGCCAGGGCCTCGGCGATGGCGGCGTGCTCCTCCACCAGCAGCACCCGCGGCGGGTGCTGCTCGCTGTCGCGCGGGGCCAGGGCCTTGAGGAGGACGGCCGGATCGGCCCCGTACGCCGCCTCCCGCGTCGCGACCCCCAGTCCCGCCGTCACCAGCACCGGCACCTCGGCGGCGACGGCCGCCTGGCGCAGCGACTGCAGGGCGGTGCGGGTGATGGGGCCGGTCAGCGGGTCCACGAACAGGGCCGCCGGGTACGCCGCGATCTGGGCGTCCACCTCCTCGCGGGAGTGGACGATGACGGGGCGGTAACCGCGGTCGGTCAGGGCCTGCTGGGTGGCGACGTCCGGTTCCGGCCACACCAGCAGCCGGCGGGGGTTGTCCAGCGGCTCGGGAGGCAGCTCGTCGTCGGGCACCGGGACGGAGCGGCCGTGGCCGGAGCCGGTGACCTCGACGGCGCCGCCGGGCCCGTCCAGCGGCTCCGGTCCCTCGGCCCCCGCCTCGGGCGCGCCGATCGCGAACTCCCGCCCCCCGGAGGTCTCGGTCAGACCGTGGGGCGGGGTCGGGGCCTGTGGGAACTGCTGGTGCCTGGGCGGCTGCTGGGGCTGGACGTGGGGGTGGGCGTGCGCCGCCGCGCCGGCGGCCGCCGCGGCGCGTTCGTCCTCCTCCGACCGGGCCGCGAGCTTGCGGCGGCGGCCGGGACCGGGGCTCGGCGCGGGGACGTGCGGAGGCGCGGCGGGCGCCGGAGGTGCCGCCGGGGCCGGGGCGGGAGCGGTGGGCGGCCGGAGTGGGTGCTGCCCGGAGGGCGGACCCGAGTGCCCTTCCCCCGGCTGCCGGGCGAAGGGGACGCCCTGCCCCAGGGTGCGGACGCTGACGCCGGAGGTGTGCTCGGCCTGCCCCTCGCTGCCGGGCATCGGAAGGGCCCGGGGGCGGGGCGGGGCCGCCGGGGGGGCCGCGCCGCCCAGGATGGGGCTGGCCGCCACCACGGTCAGGTCGGCCTGCCGGGACTGCTCGGGACCGTCGGCGCCGTCGGGACCGTCGTCGGAAAGGCCGTGCTCCGCGGGCGCGGCGGTGGCCTCCCCACCCCCCGCGGCGGGACCGGGGACGGGAGCCGCGGGAGTGGGCGCGGTGGGAGCGGGCGCGGGCGCGGTGGGAGCGGGCGCGGGCGCGGTGGGAGCGGGCGCGGTGGGTGGCTGGAGCGCCTCTCCGCCGGCCGGGGGCACGCGACGGCGCCGACCGGTGGGCCGGCCCTCCTGCGGCACCGCGCCGGGGGCGGGAGCGGTGCCGTCCCGCTCCGGGAGCGCACCGGGCGACGGCTGTTCGGGGGCCGGCTCCCGGTCGGCCCGTGCCGGGCCCGCCGCGGGGAGCGGTCCCTGGACGGGCGCCTGCCGGGGCGGGGTCGGGCCGGGCGGCAGCGCGAACGCCGTCCGCTCCTGCTCCGGCGCGGCGTGCGGGACCGGACCCCCGGGCCCGGCGGCCTCCGGGGCCGCGGCCCGCCGGGCCCGCCGTCCGCCGCCCTGCCGGGGCAACTGCGGCACCGCGTGCTCGCCGCTGTCCGCGCGCTCCTCCACCGGGGCCAGCGCGCGGCGGGCCCGGCGCCGCCCGGTGCCGCCCGGGACGGGTTCGGTTCCGGCGCCGTCCCGCGCCGCGTCGGCGGGGAGGGCGTCCGGAGGGACCGGGGCGCTCGGGGCCTTCGGGGCCGTGTCCGCCGGAGAGCCGGCCGGCAGGGCGATCGCGCCACCGCGGCGCACACCCGCCCCGCCCGCGCCGGCGGCGGGCGCGTCCGTCCCGCCCGCAGGGGTCCCGCGGGCGGGGGTGCCGTCCGCGTCCTCGCCGGCCGGAGTGCCCTCCGGCGGGGTCCCGGCCTCCCGGGCGGGAGACGTCCGTGCCGCGACCTCCGGGTCCGGCGAGCCCACCGGCACCTCCAGGACGTAGGCGCCCGCGCCCGCCGCCCCCGGTACCCGGTGGGTCTGGAGCACACCGCCGTGCCGCTTCACGATCCCGCGCACCAGCGGTTCGTGCACCGGGCTGCCGCCGCCGTACGGGCCGCGCACCTCGATGCGCACGACCTTCCCGCGCTGGGCCGCCGCGACCACGATCGTCGAGTCGCCGGAGGACGGGCCCTGCGCACTGCCGGTGGCGTCCACCCCGGCCACGTCCGCCACCAGGTGCGCCAGCGCCTGCGCCAGCCGGGCCGGGTCGACCTCCACCGCGATGGGCGGAGCGTGCACCGCGAACTGCGCGCGGCCCGGCCCGATCAGCTCCACCGCGCCCTCGACGCCGGCCGAGACCACCGCGTCCAGCGAGACCGACTCGCGTGCGAGCTTCCCGTCGCCCGCGTCCAGCCGCTGGTAGTCCAGGACGTTGTCGACGAGCGAGGTCATCCGGGAGTAGCCCGCGGCCAGGTAGTGCAGGATCTGGTTCGCCTCCGGCCACAGCTGCCCGGCCGGGTCGGACGCCAGCCCGGCCAGCTCGCCGCGCAGTTGCTCCAGCGGCCCGCGCAGCCCGTGCTCCAGGAGGGAGAGCAGCTGGTGGTGGCGGGCGGCGAGCGCGTCGTGGGCGGTGCGGTCGGTGAAGGCGAGCACCGCGCCGACGAGCTGGTCGCCGTCGCGCACCGGGGCGGTCGTCATGTCGACCGGCACCGCCCGTCCGTCCTTGGTCCACAGCACCTGGCCGCGCACCCGGTGCTTGCGCCCGGAGCGCAGGGTGTCGGCGAGCGGCGTCTCCTCGTACGGCAGCGGGGTGCCGTCGGGGCGCGAGTGGTGGACCAGCGGGTGCAGCGCCTGCCCGCCCAGTTCACCGGCCCGGTAGCCGAGGATCTGCGCGGCGGAGGGGTTGACCAGGACGACCCGGCCCTCGGTGTCCACGCCCACCACGCCCTCGGCGGCGGCGCGCAGGATCATCTCGGTCTGGCGCTGCTGCCGGGCCAGCTCGGCCTCGGCGTCGACGGTGCCGCTGAGGTCGCGGACGACGAGCATCAGCAGTTCGTCGCCGGTGTAGTTGTTGCCGTGGTCGGCGAAGGCGGCCTCGAAGGAGGACTCGTAGGGCGTGCGGCCGTCCTCCAGGTTGGCGCTGGTCACCTCGACGACGAACGGGGTGCCGTCGGTGCGCCGCGCCACCATCCGCTTCGGCTTGGTCCGGGGCTGCGGGACGTCGTCGGGCCGGCGCATCGAGCCGGGGATGAGCTTGGAGTCGAAGTCCGGGAGGAGATCGAGCAGTCCGCGCCCGACCAGGGCCGTGCCCGGCGCCTCGAAGACCTCCAGCGCGATGCTGTTGGCGTTGACGACCGTGCCGTTGCAGTTCACCAGCAGCAACGCGTCCGGCAGGGCGTCGAGTATGGCTGCGAGGCGAGCAGCGCCTCGGGATGGCCTGCTGCTCACGACGACGCATCCTCCCTGCCGACCAGCTGGTGCCCCGTGACGGCACCGGGAAGGCGGCCGGTGTGCCGTTCTCCGGTGCGTGTCACCAGAGGCGAGTCTACGGGCAGTGGTAGCGGAAGCGACGGCGGATGCGTGGGGAGGGTGGGGAGAACGTGGACCTTCCGTCGTCACGGGGTATGAGGTGCGTCACGTCCGGACGCCGCGCTTCCCCTTCGCCTCCACCGTGCCCTCCCCGTCCTGCTCCTCCCCCCTCCCCTCCCCGCCTTCCGGATCCGCGCCGTCCCGTCCGGCCGGACCGTCCCCGGTCACGCCTCCGGGCCGGGGAGGGCGGGCACGAGGGCGTCCCAGCGGGCGATCTCGCAGCCGTCCGTCCGGTCGAAGCGGGCGTCCACCCGGGTCCCGCGCCACACCCCGGTGACGCGGGCGGTCGCCGGGCCGCCGTGGATCTGGGCGCAGACCGCCCCCTCCGGGACCGGTTGCCAGGGGTCGCGCCGGCCCTGGTCGGCCCGGTCGACGGCGTCGCAGGCGGCGAGGGCGTCGGGGTGACTGCCCCCGGCGGGGTGGCAGTCGAGGGTGTAGGTCCGTCCGCCCGGCAGGAGGCCGTCCGCGGTCGCGCCCTCCCCGGTGACGGAGATGGTGAGGTGGTCCTGCCGGGCGGGCGGCGGTACGGGGTGCGGCCAGGGGCGGGCCGCGGCGGGGGCGGCGAGCACGGCGAGCGCGGCGGCTCCGGCGAGGACGGCGGCGGTGCGGCGCGAGACGGTACGGCGCGACATGGTGGCTCTCCCGGAAAGGTGTTCACGGCGGGCCGGCCCGCGGGCGCGCGGGCCGTCTCCCCTCTTCCCTCTCCAACGCGCCGCGCCGCGCGCCGTTGCGCACGGCCACCCGTCCGCCCCGCGGCCACGCCGCCACCGGCGGCGAACTCCTTTGCCCGCGGGGCCGCCGCCCGGGTAACGTAGGTGGCGATTGGAGACAGCCCCTGGGCTGTGCCATCATCAGCACACACACGTCGCGCTGGCGCGTTGTGTGGGGAGGCTTCGCCTAGTCTGGTCTATGGCGCCGCACTGCTAATGCGGTTTGGGCTTTACCGCCCATCGAGGGTTCAAATCCCTCAGCCTCCGCCCGATCACCACGATCGTTGGAGCCCCGGTCCGAGCGGCCGGGGCTTCCGTCGTTCCGGGGTCTGTGCCGTTCCGGGGCGTCCGCCGCTCCGCACTCGCGCCGCTTCCGCCGTTCCGTGCGCCGGGGCGGCCGGATGTGTGCGGTGGCCTCCGCGGTGGGTGGGGGCACGGCCGCCCCGGCCGGGTGGGATCGGGGTCGCGGGGGGAATCACCGCAGGTCAGTGCGGGTGGACCAAGCGGATTTCACCTCTGGGCGCCGGTCATGTAATGTTGTTCCCGCAACGCCGACCGGCCGGAAAAAGCCGGGAAGCCAAGCGCTCGTAGCTTAACGGATAGAGCATCTGACTACGGATCAGAAGGTTGCAGGTTCGAATCCTGCCGAGCGCGCAGCACATCGAAGGCCCCGCCGGGAAACCGGCGGGGCCTTCGGCGTTCCCCGGCGACCGTGCCGGCCCTCCGGTCCGCCCCGTTCCCCCTCTGCCGGCCTTCCGTCCTCCGCTCGGCCCTCCTGCTGTCGTCCCGTCCCGCCGTCCCTGCCGGGCGGGGGCGGTGGAAAAGGCGGTGCGGAGATCCGACCCTTCCTTGTACGGTGTACAGCGACGTTTTCTTATGCACCGTACAAGGAGGTCCCGTGGCAGCCACCGCCACCGAGCAGAACGCTGCGCGCCCGGGTGGCGGAGGCCACCCCCGGCGCTGGGCGATCCTCGGTGTGATCTGCCTGGCGCAGCTCACCGTTCTGCTGGACAACACGATCCTCAACGTCGCGATCCCCTCCCTGACCCGGGAGCTGGACGCCTCCACGGCCGACGTGCAGTGGATGGTCAACGCCTACGCCCTGGTGCAGTCGGGCCTGCTGCTGACCGCGGGCAACGCCGCCGACCGCTACGGGCGCAGGCGGATGCTCCTGCTCGGGCTCGTCCTCTTCGGGCTGGGCTCGCTCGCCGCCGGGCTCTCGGGCTCCTCCGGGGAACTGATCGCCGCCCGGGCGGGCATGGGGATCGGCGGGGCACTGCTGATGACGACCACCCTCGCCGTCATCGTGCAGGTCTTCGACGACGCCGAGCGGCCGAAGGCCATCGGCATCTGGGGCGCGATCAACTCCCTGGGCTTCGCCGGCGGGCCGCTGGCCGGCGGCTTCCTGCTCGACCACTTCTGGTGGGGAGCGATCTTCCTGGTCAACCTGCCGGTCGTGGTGATCGCCCTGGCCGCCGTGGCCCGGCTGGTGCCGGAGTCCGGGAGCCGGGGCGGCGAGCGCCCGGACGTGGTGGGGGCCCTGCTCTCCATCACGGGCATGACCGCCGTCGTCCACGCGATCATCTCCGGCCCGGAGCACGGCTGGACGTCGGTGCGGGTGCTGGCCGTCGGTTCCTTCGGCGCGGTGGTGCTGGCCGCCTTCGTGCTGTGGGAGCGCCGCGTCCCCCACCCGATGCTGGACATGGGCTTCTTCCGCGACCGGCGGTTCGTCGGCGCCGTCCTGGGCGGCATCCTGGTCGCCTTCGGGATGGCCGGCTCGCTCTTCCTGCTGACGCAGCACCTGCAGTTCGTGCTCGGGTACGAGCCGCTGGAGGCCGGACTGCGCACCGCGCCGCTGGCATTGACCGTCGTGGTGCTCAACTTCTCCGGGGTGGGGGCGCGGCTGCTGGTCCGGTACGGCACGCCGGCCGCCATCGTGGGCGGCATGGCGCTGCTGTCGGCCGGACTGGTGGCCGTCGCCCTGCTCGGCGCGGACTCCTACGGGGGGATGCTGCTGGGCCTGGTGGTGATGGGCGCCGGGATCGCCCTGGCGATGCCCGCCATGGCCAACGCCATCATGTCCGCGATCCCGCCGGAGAAGGCCGGGGTGGGCGCCGGGGTCAACGGCACGCTCGCGGAGTTCGGCAACGGGCTGGGTGTCGCGGTCCTGGGCGCGGTGCTCAACTCGCGGTTCGTCGCGCTGCTCCCGGCCGTCGCGGCGGGTGCCGGATCGCTGCCGGAGGCGCTGGGCGCCGTCCGCACCGGAGCCGAACAGTCCGCCGTCCGGGAGGCGTTCGCGGACGGCATCGCCGTCAGCCAGCTCGCCGGTGCGGCGGCCGTGTTCGCGGGCGGCGTGCTCGCGGCCGTACTGCTCCGGCGCGCGGAGCGCACGGGGCGGACGGAGCCCGCGGCGGAGGGTGCGCGGGAGGCAGGGGGCCCGGCACCGGAGGCCGCCGGACGGCAGGGGAGCGGGCGGCCGGGCGCCGCATAGCATCGGGCGTGACGGGGTGCGGCCCCGGCAGCCGCCCGCCCGTCCCGCCCGATCTACCGAAGGGGAGCCCGCCATGGCATCCGGCAGTCGCGCCGGCCGTCCGGCCCGGACCAGCGTGTGGCTGGACGACCGGCCCGAGCCCCGGCGGAGGACGGCCGCCGAGCAGCCCTCCGGCCTGGACCGCGAGAGGATCACCGCGGCCGCCGTGCGGCTGCTGGACGCCGAGGGGCTGGAGAGGTTCTCCATGCGCCGCCTCGCGGCCGAGCTGGGTGTCACCGCGATGTCCGTGTACTGGTACGTGGACACCAAGGACGACCTGCTGGAGCTCGCGATGGACTCGGTGTTCGGGGAGGTCGACCTTCCCGCCGAGGACCCGGACGCCGACTGGCGCGACCAGGCGCGGCACCTGGCCGGGGAGTACCGCAGACTGCTGGTCGGCCACCCCTGGGTGTCGTCGATACTCGGCCGGTACCTCAACGTCGGCCCCCGGGCCACCCGGTTCGCGGACGCGGCCCGGCGCGTCGTCGAGCGGGCCGGGCTGCCCAGGGACCGGATCGCCGGGGCGCTCGCGGCACTCTTCCAGTTCGTGTACGGCTTCGGCACCATCGAGGCCAACTGGAACAGCCGCTGCCGCGAGGCCGGGTTGGGACCCGACGAGTTCTACGGCCTGGTCTTCGGCAAGGTGCGGGGACGCGCCGAGTATGCGGAGGCGCTGGAACTGGTGGGGGAGCGGGGCGGCACGGTGGACGAGATGAGGCAGCGTGACTTCGACACCGCGCTGGAGTGCCTCATCGCCGGGATGGAGAGGATGCGTGACGGGGACCGGGAGGCGGGCGGGGACCGGGAGCGCGGCGCCGGGCCGGGCGGCGGCGCCCCCTGACCGGCGGTGGTCCGCGGGGCGGAAACCGTTCCTCCGGACCGGCATTTTGTCGTACCGCGATGTTTCCCGTGAAACATCCGCTCCCGCCGGTGCCCCGAGGCGGCGGTGACGGCGGCGGTGGGCGGGTGGCGCGCGGAAGGCCCCGGCGCGAGCGCGCCGGGGCCTTCGCATGCTGCGGGAGGCGGGGCGGAAGCTGCTTTGGAGGTCAGGCCGGGGTCTTCTCCGTCCGTTCCGCGGGGTCCGCGGGGTCCGCGGGGTCCGCGGTGCCCCGCGAGGGGTCCAGCACGGTGCGCAGCGGCACCTCCTTGACGAACAGCACCAGCAGCAGGGCCAGTACCGCGACCGGGGCGGCGTACAGGTAGATGTCGGCGACGCCGTGGCCGTAGGCGCTCTCCACGACCGTGCGGACCGGGGCGGGGAGCGCGTCCAGGTCCGGAATGGCGCTGCCGTCGCCGCCGGTCGCGCCCTCGGAGCGGATGCCCAGCTCCGCCATGCCGTCGGCGACGTAGTCGGTGATGCGCTGGGCGAGCACCGCGCCGAGCACCGAGACGCCGACCGCGCCGCCGAGCGAGCGGAAGAAGGTGAGCACGGAGCTGGCCGCGCCCAGTTCGGAGAGGGCGACCTGGTTCTGGGTGGCCAGGACGAGGTTCTGCATCATCATGCCGATGCCGGTGCCCAGCAGCGCCATGAAGACGGCTATGTGCCAGTACGGGGTGTCGTACCGCATGGTGCCCAGCAGGCCGAGCCCGGCGGAGAGCAGGACACCGCCCGCCACCAACCAGGCCTTCCAGCGGCCGGTGCGGGTGATCACCAGCCCGGAGACGGTGGAGGAGACGAAGAGCCCGCCGATCATCGGGATCGTCAGCACCCCGGACATCGTCGGCGACTCGCCGCGGGCCAGCTGGAAGTACTGGCTGAGGAAGACGGACGCGCCGAACATCGCGATGCCGACGAAGAGCGACGCCAGCGCGGTGAGCGTGATGGTGCGGTTGCGGAAGAGACCGAGGGGGATGATCGGCTCCGCGGCCCGGGACTCGACGAGGACGAAGGCCGCGCCGAGGACGACGGAGGCGCCGACCATCGCACCGGACTGCCAGGAGAGCCAGTCGTAGCTGTCGCCGGCCAGCGTCACCCATATCAGCAGCAGGGAGACGGAGGCGGTGACCAGGAAGGCGCCCAGCCAGTCGACCTTCACGTCGTCGCGCCTGACCACCGGCAGGTGCAGCGTCTTCTGGAGCACGAGCAGGGCCAGGACGGCGAAGGGCACGCCCACGTAGAAGCACCAGCGCCAGCCGAGCCAGGGGGTGTCGGTGATGACGCCGCCGAGGAGCGGGCCGCCGACGGTGGCGACGGCGAAGGTGGCGCCCAGGTAACCGCTGTACCGGCCGCGTTCACGCGGGGGGATCATCGCGGCGATGATGATCTGGGAGAGCGCGGCCAGACCGCCCGCGCCCAGGCCCTGCACCGCGCGGAAGGCGATCAGGGTGCCGGTGTCCTGCGCCAGGCCGGCGCCCGCGGAGGCCAGGACGAAGATCACCAGCGCCAGCTGCACCAGCAGCTTCTTGCTGAAGAGGTCGGCCAGCTTGCCCCACAGCGGGGTGGAGGCGGTCATGGTCAGCAGGGCCGCCGTCACCACCCAGGTGTAGGAGCTCTGCCCGCCGCCCAGGTCCGAGATGATCTGGGGCAGGGCGTTGGAGACGACCGTCGAGGACAGGATCGAGACGAACATGCCGAGCAGCAGCCCCGACAGCGCCTCCATGATCTGCCGGTGTGTCATGCTCGCCGTTTCGGCGTCCTGATCGGTGCGGGAGGGGTCGTCCCGCCGCGCCTTCGGTGGTGTGGACGTGGCCATGCGCTCCTTGCCTTCTGTCTCTTCCGGTTCGTTGCGTCGTGTCCTCCGCCGCGCCGGTTCCGGACCGTGCGGCGGCCGCGCCGCGGGACCGGTGCCGGGCACGCACCCTCGGGGGCGCGCCCGGCACCGTCCCGCGGCGCGCCGTTCAGACGTCCGGGGCGGGGTGTGGGGCGGTGCTGCGGGCGCTCCCGGCGCCGCGGGGGCCGCCGCAGTCCGCCCGCAGCCGCGCCGGCGGTTCGGTGAGGCGTCCGGCGTCCCCGGCGGACCGGTCCGCCAGGTGCCGGACGGGTGCCCCGCTGGTGCGCTCGTGCATCTCGGCCAGCGGCGTCCTGCCGTCCCCGGTCGGCCGCAGCAGCCGGATCCGGCCGCCGCGGGAGTCGGGCCGCCGGTCGATCCGGCCGCGGTCGACGGCGTGTGCCACGTGGCGGCCGGTGGCGGACGCGTCGGTGCCCATCAGGTCGGTGAGCCGGGTCGTCCGCATCCCGCCGTGCCGCCTCGGCAGGCCCGGCGCGGCTGCCGGGGGAGACGGGCAGCCGTGCGGCACGGCGCGAGCCGGCTCCCGCCGGACCGTACCGACGAGGCCGACCTCTCGGGCCGGTTCACCGCAGGGGACGGCCGCGGAGGCGGCGGTCGTGGGAGCGGGCGGGGAGGTGGGAGCCGCCATCACCGACCTCCTTCCCCCGTACGGCCGCCAAGTTTGTTGCTTAGGGCAAGCATATGTTTCGTTGGTGTCCCCAAGCAAATGAAATCGGGCGTGCAGGGGCAAACAGTTCGTCAAGGCTGGGTGGACCGCTCGTCAAGTGCCGGTGACCGCCGTGCGGGGCGGTGCGTGCCGTCCGGGCGAGGTGACCGGCTACCGCCGGGTTCGCTAGGGTCCGGAGGCATGGCTCACAACCCCCATGCACCCCAGGGCCCGGCCGGCAACCACGACCCGGCCGGAAGCACTCAGATGTTCCGCGCCTTCGTCGACGACGACGGCCCGCGCCCGCCTGCCGCGACCCCCTCCTCCGGGCCGCGGGTCGGTCTGATCGTCGGGATCGTCGCCGCTGTCGCGGTCATCGCCGCCGTCGTCTGGTTCGCCCTCTCCTGACACCCGGCGCCGCACCGTCCCGCGGGGCCGGGCGGCGCCGGAACGGGGACAGCCGCCGGACGGCTCTCCACTCCGTCCCGGCGGCTGTCCACCCGTGTGCGCGAGGTGTGCCCGGCGGCCGGGCCCTTCCTCCGCCGTGCCGCGTCACTCCTCCGCGACGAGGCCGTCCCGCAGCTGCGCGAGCGTGCGCGTCAGCAGCCGCGAGACGTGCATCTGCGAGATGCCGACCTGCTCGCCGATCTGCGACTGCGTCATGTTCGCGAAGAAGCGCAGCATGATGATCTGCCGTTCGCGCGGCGGCAGTTTGGCCAGCAGCGGCTTGAGCGACTCGCGGTACTCCACGCCCTCCAGCGCGCTGTCCTCGTACCCCAGGCGGTCCGCGAGGGAGCCCTCGCCGCCCTCCTCCTCGGGGGCCGGGGAGTCCAGCGAGCTGGCCGTGTAGGCGTTGCCCACGGCGAGCCCGTCCACCACGTCCTCCTCGGACACCCCGAGCACGGCGGCCAGCTCGGCGACCGTCGGCGACCGGTCGAGCTTCTGGGACAGTTCGTCACCGGCCTTGGTGAGCGCCAGACGCAGCTCCTGCAGGCGCCGGGGGACGCGCACGGACCAGGAGGTGTCGCGGAAGAAGCGCTTGATCTCGCCGACGACCGTCGGCATCGCGAACGTCGGGAACTCCACGCCGCGTTCGCAGTCGAAGCGGTCGATGGCCTTGATCAGGCCGATGGTGCCGACCTGGACGATGTCCTCCATCGGCTCGTTGCGGCTGCGGAAACGGGCCGCCGCGTACCGCACGAGCGGGAGGTTGAGCTCGATGAGGGTGTCGCGGACGTAGGCGCGCTCGGGGCTGTCGGCGTCGAGTGCGGCCAGCCGCTGGAAGAGGGAGCGGGAGAGGGTGCGGGTGTCGATGGCGTCGCAGTCTGCGGGAACGTACGGCGCTTCGTCGGTCTGCTGCTCGGGCTCGGCGAGCACCTTCGAGCTGCCCAGTTCTACGGACATGCCACCCCCTTGAGGTCGCGGACGGGTCGCGGCGGCACCCTCGGACGCGAGGGAGGCACCTCTCGGTGGATACCGGCGGCGCCGTCGCGGCAAACGCAGTTCTCGCAGAATGTCACAAGTGGGCAACACGACGTAGCCCCTTGTCGATAAAACTGCACTGCTGGGGATGGGGATGCGCCCGAACGTGTGTCACCCGCGGGAGTTACACGTCGAGGGGATTTGCGGCACGCAGACGGGCGAAGCTCCGGGACAGCAGCCGGGACACGTGCATCTGGGAGACGCCCAGCTCGGCGCTGATCTGCGACTGCGTCAGGTTCCGGTAGTAGCGCAGCAGCAGGATGCGCTGCTCGCGCTCGGGGAGCTGGACGAGCAGGTGCCGGACGAGGTCGCGGTGCTCGACGCCGTCCAGCGCCGGGTCCTCGTAGCCGAGCCGGTCGATGAGCCCGGGCATGCCGTCCTCCCGCTCCTGGGCGGCCTCCAGGGAGGTGGCCCGGTAGGCGCGGCCGGCCTCCAGGCAGGCGAGGACGTCCTCCTCGCTGATCCGCAGCCGCTCGGCGATCTCGGCGGTGGTGGGGGAGCGGCCGTGCAGCACGGTCAGGTCCTCCGTCGCACTGCTGACCTGCACCCACATCTCGTGCAGCCGCCGGGGCACGTGGACGGTGCGGACGTTGTCGCGGAAGTAGCGGCGGATCTCGCCGACGATCGTGGGCATCGCGAACGTCGGGAACTGCACGCCCCGGCCGGGGTCGAAGCGGTCGATGGCGTTGATCAGGCCGATGGTGCCGACCTGGACGACGTCCTCCATCGGCTCGTTGCGGCTGCGGAAGCGGGCGGCGACGTAGCGGACGAGGGGGACGTTGGCCTCGATCAGGGCGGCGCGGACCCGCTCGTGCTCGGGGGTGCCGGGCTCCAGACCGGAGAGGCGCTCGAAGAGCACCTGCGTCAGGGCGCGGGTCTCGGCGCTCCGACGGCTGGGGGCCGACCCGGGCGGGGTCTGGGGAAGGGTCTGCGTGGCCGCCACCGTTCGTCCAACCCCTTCAATTGACTCATCCGGCAAAAGCGGTCATAGCATCACAAGTTATATGCACCATGTGCAAGCACCGTATAACTCCGTGTTGTTGCGGTTGCGCGCACGGCCGCCCCCCGTCCGGGGCACCCCCCGGAGCGCGGGGGAGGGAACCGGGCGGGGAAGGGACGGGAGGAGGGGCCCCGGCGGGCCCGGGCCGCCCCGCCGGCCGCGGAGTGCCCGGCGGGCGGTCGGGGCGGTCCCGGTGCGGGCGGAACGGCGGGAGGAGGCGGTCAGTTCACCAGCTCGGTCATGAAGGCGCCGATGCCCTTCGCGGCGTTCGATATGCCCTCGAAGCCCACGCCGACCAGCTCGGCGGCGCGGTCGGGGGAGGAGATGATCGTGTACAGGATGAAGGCGAGGAGTGCGTAGAGCACGGTCTTCTTCGCGTCCACAGTCGTCCTGCCTCTCCCGAACATCCCCGAGTGCCCTCGAACACAAAGACCCGCCCAGGCGGTCGCGAGAGTCTAAACCGGCACCGCCCCGTCGTCCCAGGGTTCTGGGGAAGGCGGGGCGCGGCGCCCGGCGCGGCCGCGGCGGGGACGGGAGCGGGACACCGGCCCGGACACGGCGGAGGGCCCCCTCGTGGCGAGGGGGCCCTCCGGTTGCCGCGGTAGCGGTGGGATTTGAACCCACGGTGGAGTTGCCCCCACACTCGCTTTCGAGGCGAGCTCCTTCGGCCGCTCGGACACGCTACCGAGGGAGAGCTTAGCCCACGGGCGGCCGTGCTCCGAAATCGGTGTCCGCGGCGGTGTCCCGGCGGGTCCCGGGGCCCTTGCCGGAGCCGCGGAAGAAGCCGGTCAGGAGGGCGGCGCACTCCCGCTCCAGCACCCCGGAGACCACCTCCGGACGGTGGTTGAGCCTGCGGTCCCGCACGACGTCCCACAGCGAGCCGGCCGCGCCCGCCTTCTCGTCCACCGCCCCGTAGACCACCCGGTCCACGCGGGACAGCACGATCGCGCCCGCGCACATCGTGCACGGCTCCAGCGTCACCACCAGCGTGCAGCCGGAGAGCCGCCACTCCCCGAGCGTGCGGGCGGCCTCGCGGAGCGCGAGGACCTCCGCGTGCGCCGTGGGGTCGCCGGTGGCCTCGCGCTCGTTCCGGCCGCGGCCGAGCACCGCGCCGTCCGGGCCCAGGACGATCGCGCCGACGGGCACGTCACCGGTGGCCGGGGCCCGGCCGGCCTCCTCCAGGGCGCGGCGCATGGCCGGCCGCCACGGATCGCGCAGCGGATCCCCCGGAAGGGCGGGTGCGGAGGGACCGGCCGCGGCGGCGGCCGGTTCGAGCGGTTCGGGCGGCGGAACGTCCATGGCTCCAGTGTCCCGCCCCCCGCCGGCCGCCGTACGGGCCCGCCGCCTCGCGGGCCGCGCCGCCCGGCCGCGGACCGTGCGGACCGGGCCCCGTGCGCCGCCGCCTACCGGACGGCCTCCAGCATGTCCGTGCAGCCGAGCGCGTCGGCGATCTCGCTCAGCGCGTCGTGCGAGGTCAGCGAGAGGAGGTCCTTCTCCCCCAGGCCGAAGTCGGCCAGCAGGCCGGTGTCGCCCACCGGACCCGCCGGGACCGAGCCGACGGCTTCCGCGCCGTCCTCGTCGTCCTCGTCGCCCTGCACGGGATCGCCGTCCTCCGTGCCGTCGAGGTCGACGAGCAGGTCGAGGTCGTCCCCGTCGTCCGGGTCGCGGCCGAGGAGTTCGTCGGTGAGCAGGATCTCCCCGTACGAGCTGCGTGCGGCCGCGGCCGCGTCCGACACGAAGATGCGAGGATCGTCCTCGCCCTCCACACGGACGACGCCGAACCAGGCGCCCTCCTGTTCGATGCAGACCAGGACCGGCTCGTCGTCCTCAGCGGCCTCCCGGGCCAGGTCGGCGAGATCGGCCAGCGTCTCGACCTCGTCGAGTTCCGTGTCGCTCGCTTCCCACCCGTCTTCGGTGCGCGCGAGCAGTGCGGCGAAGTACACCGTGACTCTCCCACTGGTTTCAGGTGCCCGAGTGCTGACGGGACCGCGCCCCGCCCAATCGGAATCGTGGCAGAAACCGGCGCTTCGCGAGAGGTCTTCGGCTGTGCGGCGTGTGGGTGTTGCGCGTCTCTACCAGCGGAATGTTCTCATCCGCATCGCCTGCCGCATGCGCGCGGCGCGGGCGCGGCGTGGCTGGACCCTCTCGCGCAGGGCCTTCGCCTCGTTCAGTTCGCGGAGGAAGACCGCCCGCCGGCGGCGCCGCTCCGCGTCGCTCTCGGACTCGCCGGGGGGCGGGGGGCCCGCGGCCCGCTCCCGCTGCTCCCGCTGCCTCTCCCGGAGGTCCGGCCGGCTCCGTCCGGCCCGGTCGCCCGGGGCGGACGCACCGTCCGCGCCGTCCGCGCCGTCCCGGCCCGGACGCGGGGCCTGCCGGCTCCGGCGGCCGAGCCGTTCCTCCCGGCCGGTCCGCTCCCGCCCGGACCCGCGTATGCGCGCCCGGCGGGCTCCGGGCGCATCGTCCTGCTGTTCCCTCGGTTCGGGCATACGGCCACACCTCCGGTCACACCCGTTCACTCTCCCCCGAAAAGCCGCCTGTACGCCAGTGCGACCGCCTCCGGTGCCTCGGGTTACTGTCGGGGCATGCGGATTCACGTCGTCGACCACCCGCTGGTGGCGCACAAACTCACCACGCTGCGCGACGAGCGCACCGACTCACCCACCTTCCGGCGGCTCGCCGACGAGCTGGTGACGCTGCTGGCCTACGAGGCCACCCGGGACGTGCGCATCGAGCCGGTGGACATCACCACCCCGGTGACGCGGACGACGGGCGTGCGGCTCTCCCACCCGCGTCCGCTGGTGGTGCCGATCCTGCGGGCCGGGCTGGGGATGCTGGACGGGATGGTGCGGCTGCTGCCCACCGCCGAGGTCGGCTTCCTCGGCATGATCCGCGACGAGCGGACGCTGCAGGCGTCCACGTACGCCACCCGGATGCCGGACGACCTCTCCGGCCGCCAGGTGTACGTGCTGGACCCGATGCTGGCGACGGGCGGCACGCTGGTGGCGGCGATCCGCGAGCTGATCAGGCGCGGCGCCGACGACGTCACGGCGCTGTGCCTGCTGGCCGCGCCCGAGGGCGCGGAGCTGATGGAGCGCGAGCTGGCGGGCACGCCGGTGACGGTGGTGACCGCCTCGGTCGACGAGCGGCTCAACGAGGACGGCTACATCGTCCCGGGCCTCGGCGACGCGGGCGACCGCATGTACGGGACGGCGGGCTAGCCGGCCGGCGGCCCCGCGGCCCGGCCGGCCGGAGCGGCCGTCAGCAGGCCGAGGGGGACGGCGAGGGCGAGGGGGCGGCGAGGGCCGCCAGGGCCTTGCGCGCGGCCTTCTCGGCGGCCAGGCCGTCGAAGGCGTCGCCGATCACCAGGTCCACCACGGTGCCCGCGGCGGCCTTCCCGGCGCCCGGCTTCCCGGAGGCGTCCGGGGACGCGGAGGGCTTCGGGGAGCCGCCGCGCCCGGCGGCCCTGGTCTCCGCCTGGGGAAGCTGGGTGCGCAGGACGTCCAGGGCGCCGCTGCCGTACGCGCTCGGCGGCCCCATCAGCAGCCCGGCCTCCTTGACCTTCTTGTCGAGGGAGGCCGGGGCGTTGGCCACCTCGCCGATGCGGAAGCCGCGCTTCTCCAGCGCGTCCGCGGTCTTCCTGGCCAGGCCGCCGCGGGTGGTGGCGTTGTAGACGTTGACCGTGATGGCCGAGGGCTCCGGCAGGGCCCTCGGCGAGGGCGGGGAGCCCCCCGCCGCGTCCTTCCCCCCGGTCCCGCGCTCGCAGTTCCGGCCGTCGGAGGCGAGCTGCACCGAGGTGCCGCCGCCGGTGAAGGTGTCGTAGAGCTGCACCGTCCCCCAGGAGAGCACTCCGAGGGCGGCGGCCGCCGCGACCGTGACGGCGGCGATCCTGCGGCGCCTGCGCGGGCGCCGCATGCGCGGGTAGCCGTCACCCGTGATGCGGTACTTGCCGCCCATGCCGGGAGGAGTGAGCATGCTCATGGGCGCAGCGTAGTGCGGAGAGGCCGTAATGCCTACTAAACGATCAATGCACGCACCGCAGTCCGCCCCGAAAGGGTCAACGCGGGCACCCGGGACGGCCGGGAGCCGGTCCGTCCGGGAGCGCCGTCAGTCGAGTTCGAGCACGCGCGCGTGCAGCACCTGCCGCTGCTGGAGGGCCGCCCGCACGGCGCGGTGCAGTCCGTCCTCCAGGTAGAGGTCCCCGTTCCACTTCACGACGTGGGCGAAGAGGTCGCCGTAGAAGGTGGAGTCCTCGGCGAGCAGGGTCTCCAGGTCGAGCTGGCCCTTGGTGGTGACGAGCTGGTCAAGGCGCACCGGCCGGGGGGCGACGTCCGCCCACTGACGGGTGCTATCCCGGCCATGGTCCGGGTACGGACGCCCGTTTCCGATTCGCTTGAAGATCACACGGAAAGCCTACCGGCCCGGCGCCCGAGGGCGCAGCCTTCCGTCCGCGGGTCGGCGCGCACGTCCGGTCCCGGCGCCTCCGCACAGCTCCCCGTACCGGCCGCCGCGCGGGGGCGGTGCGCGGGAGCGGCGCGGTGCGGAAGGCGCGGGACGACGGGGCGGGCGCCCGGAGCACGTGCTCCGGGCGCCCGCCGCCGCGATCCCCGCCCTCCGGATCAGGCGGTGAGGTCGTGGTCGTGGTCGTGCAGGCCGCCGCCGCTGCCCGCGGTGCCCCCGGTGGGCTCGAAGGGCACCTCCTCGGCGAGGGAGCCGGTGTCCCAGGCGTAGACGCCGACGGCGTGGGCGATCACGTCGACGTTGGCGTCCAGCGCCTTCCGGTTGACGTTGCGCAGGTCGTCGCAGGCCTGGTGGTAGCAGGCGTCGTACGCGACCCCGGCCTCACCGCCCCACAGGGCGGCCTCCTCCTCGGTCTTGACGCCCTCGGCGCCGGTGAAGGTGCCGCCGGCGGGGATGCCCACCTCGATGAACGGGCCGTAGTCGGAGCGGCCGGTGAAGTCGGTGCCGCGCGGCTCGTGGCCCTGCGCGCGCATGAAGGTGTTGATCGCGTGCTCCAGCTGCGCCGACCCCTGCGGTCCCGGACCGGCGCCGACACCGTCGGAGTCGTCGCCGTCGTAGACGAACAGGCCGTAGTTGGGCGAGGCGATCATGTCGAAGTTGAGGTAGAGGGCGATCCGGTCGCGCTCGGCCGCGGAGAGGCCGGCCACGTAGTGCTCGGCGCCCTGGAGGCCCAGCTCCTCGGCGGACCACAGGGCGAAGCGCACCTTGTTGGCGTGCTCGCCCTTCCGGTCGGCCCTGGCGAGCTGGAGGGCGGCCTCCAGGATGCCCGCGGAGCCGGAGGCGTTGTCGTTGATGCCGGGGCCCTCGGGGACGGAGTCCAGGTGGGCGCCGAACATCACCACGTTGTCCGGGTCGCCGCCGGGGGTCTCGGCGATGACGTTGGGCGTGCGGCGCGTCTCGTGGAACTCGCGGACCTCCAGGTTGACGGTGACCGTCCCCCGGGCGGCGTCGGCCGCCAGCGCCTCGCCCGCCTCCCGGGTGATGCCGCCGGTGGGGATGCGCCCCGCGGAGGCGTCGCCGAGGGTGCCGTTGAGCGCCCCGTCGGTGTTGTTGTAGATGACCGCGGCGACCGCGCCGGCGTCGGCGGCCGCGGCCTGCTTCTCGGCGAAGGAGCAGCCGCCGCGCTGGATCAGGGCGATCCTGCCGGTGTAGTCGCCGGACGCGAAGTCCCCGGCGGTGCAGCCGCTGGTGCCGTCCGCGTCCACGGGCACGGCTGCGACGGGCGCCTCGATGCCGCCCTCGGGCGTGCTCTTGGTGTACGTCATCAGCGTGACGGGGACGTCGCGCTCGGCGGGGGTGAGGACCGTCAGCCGCTCCGCGAGCGTCTCGCGGTAGACGAAGTCGAAGTTCTGGTAGGTGACCTCGTAGCCGGCGGCCTCGAGCAGCGCGCCCGCGTACGTGGCGGACCGAGCGTGGCCGGGGGTGCCGGCGGCGCGGTTCCCGCCGTTGCGGTCGGCGATGGCCTGGAACGCCTTCAGGTGCCGCATGGCGCCCTCGGCGCTCGCCCGCCCGACCAGCTTCCGCGCCAACTGCTCACCCCTCTTCCCGGGGTCGGGGGCGGCCGAGGCGGTCGTGGCGGAGGCGGTGAGCATCAGCGGTGCGGCGAGCGCGGCGGCCGCGACGGCCGCGAGGAGTCTGCGCTTCCCGTCCCTGCGGGGAGGTGCTTGCACGGGAGGTTCCTTCCGGTACGACAGCGGGGACAGAGCTGTTCGTCGTGAGGGACCGCGTGTCCGGGTTGCGGACGCGGTGGAAGGGAAGGTAGCGACTGGCCGCCCCGGTGGGAATAAGCCGGACGGAACTGGCCCGGTACGGGGGAGCCGTTGCGCCCGTGCGCCGTCGGGCGCTCGTCCGCGCGCCGGTCAGTCGCCGGCCCGGACGGCCTCCCGGCCGCCGTCTTCCCCGGCTGCGAACCAGTGGTCCACCAGCGCGTTGCGGAAGGTGCCCGACGGGTCGTACCGGCGCATCAGGCCGCGGAAGTCCTCCCAGTGCCGGTAGGAGGCGCGCAGCACCCGCGGATCGGTGGAGGAGAGCTTCCCCCAGTGGGGGCGCGCACCGAAGGGGGCGAGCGCCTCCTCGACGCGGAGCAGGACGGGCGCGACGGCGCGGGAGTCGGACGTCCAGGTGAAGTGGAAGGCGACGCTGTCGCGGCCGTGGGCGGGGCTGAGCCAGTGCGGGTCGGCGGCCACGGTGCGTATCTCGGAGACCTGCAGGACGGGGGCCAGCAGCGGGCCGAGCTCCCGCAGGGCGGCCACCGCCCCGCCGGCAGCGGGGCGGGGCACGAAGTACTCCGACTGCAACTCGTCCCCGGCGCTGGGCATGAACCCGGCGCGGAAGTGGGGGAGCCGCTCGTCCCACGGTCCGGGGACGCCCAGCTGCTCGGTGGCGTTCCCGGTGGGCATGCCCTCGATGGGGTGACGGGGGCCGTCGGCCCGCCGGGCGCCGGCCGCGGCCAGGTCGGGCAGCGGGTCGCCGGCGCGGCGCTTGACCCACACCCGCACCGAGTCGGCCCAGTCGGTGAAGACGCTGACGCTGTAGGCGGCTTCGAGCACCTCCTGCGGGCGCTCCGTCAGCACCTCCCAGGGCAGCCCCTCGTGGACGTGCTGCTCGACCTCGAACGCCGGGCAGGTCTCCACGGTGAGGGCGGTGACGACACCGAGGGAGCCGAGCGAGACGACGGCGCCTTCGAAGTCGTCGTCGCCCCGCGTCAGGACGGTCTCCCGGCCGTCGGCCGTGACCAGCTCCACCGAGCGCACGGCGGCGGCCAGGGTGCCGCCGGTGTCACCCGAGCCGTGGGTCCCGGTGGCGTAGGCGCCGGCGAGGGTGAAGTGCGGGGTGGACGGCAGGTTCGGCAGGGCCAGCCCGTGGCGCCGCAGCACGGGGCACAGCTCGGCGAACCGGGTGGCGGCGCCGACCCGGACCGTCCCGGCCGCGGAGTCGACCTCGGCGGTGCGGGGCAGGTCGTCGAGGCTGACCAGGTCGCCGGTGGTGTCGGCGATCCGGTTGAAGGAGTGGCCCGAGCCCAGCACCCGGACGCGGTCGCTGCCGGCGACGATCTCCCGGAGCTGCTCCGGCGTCGCCGGCCGGTGCAGGGCGCGGGCGGCGAACCGCACGTTCCCGGCCCAGTTGGTCTGCTGCGCGGCCATGGTCTCTCCTGCCTGTGGTGCCCGTGGTGCGTGCGTCCGGCGCCCGGGGGCTTCGCCGGGCGTTCCGGTCGTGCGAGCGTACGCCAGGTGCCGGAGGGGCCCCGGGCAAGTGTGGAGTTGTCCCCGCTTTCGGTGCTACGGTCTCGAAGGAAGCGGGGACTACTCCTCGTTTTGCTCGGGCGCGGGCCGGGGGAACGGCCGGAAGGGCGGGGGGAGCGGCATGGGCGGGAAGGCGCTGGTGCTGGGCGGCGGCGGGTACACGGCGGAGGGCTGGGAGGCCGGGATCCTGGCCGGGCTGGCCGAGGCCGGAGTGGACCTCACCGACGCCGACCTGGTGGTCGGCACCTCGGCGGGCGCGATCCTGGGCGCGCGGGTCGCGTCCGGGACGCCCCCGGCGGAGCTGTTCGCGCAGCCGCCGGCCCGGCGGGGGGAGGAGCCGGCCGTCGAGGTCCCGTTCCCCGTCGTCCTGCGGTTCCTGTGGGCGGCGCTCGTCTCCCGCACCCCGGAGGCGGCGGCGCGGCGCCTGGGCCGGGTGGCGCCGGCCGCCCGCACCGTCTCCGAGGAGGAGGCGCTCGCGGCCATGCGGGCGATGCTGCCGGTACGGGACTGGCCCGACCGCCCGCTGCACGTGGCCGCCGCCGACGCGCACACCGGCGAGGTGACGGCCTTCCACTCCGGCAGCGGAGTCGGCCTGCTCCGGGCGGTCACCGCCGGCGGCACGCTGCCGGGGGTGTGGCCGCCGCTCGACATCGGCGGACGCCGGTGGGTCGACGGGGGAGTGCGCTCCACCACCAACGCCGACCTGGCCCGCGGTCACCGGCGGATCGCGGTCCTGGCCCCGGTCCCCGGCGGACCGGGCGTGCCCGCGGCCCGGCACGCCGCCGAACTGCGGGCGGGCGGCGCGAGGGTCGTCCTGCTCACCCCGGACGCCGCCGCCCGCCGCGCCTTCGGCCGCGACGCCCTGGACCCGGCGCGCAGGGAGGCCGCCGCACGCGCGGGCCGTGCGCAGGCCGCCGCCTGCGCACGGGCCGTGGCCGAGGTGTGGCTCGGCTGAGGGACGGACCGGGCCGGCCGGTCCGCCCCGCGCGTTCCCTAAGCGGCGGCCTTCTCCTTCCGGTGCCCGTCGCTCATCCCGGGCCGGAGCAGGACCTTGGTCCAGCCGTCCTCCCGGCGGTCGAAGCGCCGGTAGGCGTCGGGGGCGTCGTCCAGCGGGAGCCGGTGGGAGACCACGAAGCTCGGGGTGGCCCGGCCCGCGATGATCAGGTCGCGCAGTTGCCGGTTGTACGCCTTGACGTTCGCCTGGCCGGTCCCCATCCGCAGGCCCTTCTCGAAGAACCTGCCGATCCGGAAGAGGAGTTCGCCCTTCTTGGCGCTCTCGCTCGGGCCGCCGGGGTCCGAGGGCACGTACAGTCCGACGACGCCCAGCATCCCGGTGGGACGCACGCTCTCGACGAGGGTGTTGAGCACCATCGCCGGCTGCTCCTCCCCCTCGGCGACGGTGGCCTGGTAGCCGACGGCGTCGATGCCCTTGTCGGTGCCCTCGCCGCCGGTGTGCTCCATGATCTGCTCGGCGGCGTCGCCCTCGCTGTAGTCGATCGGGGTCGCGCCGATCCGCCCGGCGAGGCGGAGCCGGTCCGGCTGCCGGTCGACGACGAAGACGCGCGAGGCACCGCGCAGCACCGAGGAGTAGGCCGCCATCAGCCCGACCGGCCCGGCGCCGAACACGCACACCGTCTCCCCGGGGGAGACCTCCGCCAGCTCGGTCGCGTGGTAACCGGTGGGGAAGATGTCGGCGAGCAGGGCGAAGTCGTCCTCGTGCTCGTCCCCCGCGGGGAGCTGCAGGCAGTTGAAGTCGGCGAACGGCACCCGCAGGTACTGCGCCTGCCCGCCCGTGTAGGGGCCCATCGAGACGTAGCCGTAGGCGCCGCCCGCGAACCCCTTGTTGACCGTCAGGCAGAAGCCCGTCTTCCCGGCCAGGCAGTTCTTGCAGAAGCCGCACGCGACGTTGAACGGCAGGACGACCCGGTCCCCCTCGCGTACCGTGGCGACGCCGGGGCCGACCTCCCGGACGACCCCCATGTTCTCGTGGCCGAACACGATGCCCGGCTCGGCGCCGGTACGGCCTTCGTACATGTGCAGGTCGGAACCGCATATGGCCGACGTCGTGACCTCGATGACCACGTCCGTGGGGTCCTGGATGCGGGGGTCGTCGACCTCCTCGACGGCCACGCTGAACGGTTCCTTGTAGACGACGGCTTTCATGGGACGCCTCTCTTCCGTGTCCGTTCGTCTCGTCGGTGCCGACGTGGTGCGGGTGGTCCGCGAAGGCGTCGTCCGAGGCGGGGCCTTCGTTCCTTCCGGCGAGAGTGGGCGGGTGTCCGTGCGGGAAGCGGCGAAACCTCCCGGGGACGGGACCGCCGGCGCGGGTGCCGAAGGGGAGAAAAGCACTAATCTTGGACAGAAGCCGTCCGTCGGGGGTGATGCCGGTGTACCCGATGCCGCCCCGGCGGCGCCGATGGCCGCGGACCTGCCCGAGAGGGCCGGGGAGACCGCCGGCCGGCTTCCCCCGGGCACCCTCCCCGCGGCCCGGCACGCGATGGCGGAGGTGCCCCCGCGAGGTGTCGGCCGTCCCCGGGCACGGGCCCTGACGGGGCCTGACGGGGGCGGACACCGGACGGCCCCGCCCGGGCCGGCTCCCGCCCGGGGCCGCCGGCCGCGGTGCTCCACGCGGGCACCCGCCCCGCGGGCACGCCGGTGCCCCGCCCCCGCGACCCACCCCTGGAACGAGCCAGGCCATGGAACCGCACGACTTCTCCCTCGTCGCCGCCGTCCTCGCGCTCTCCGCGGCCGTGGGCCTGCTCGCCACCCTGCTGCGGCAGCCGCTGATCGTCGCTTTCATCGGCGCCGGCATCGTGGTCGGTCCCACGGGCCTGGGCTGGGTGGAGGCGGAGGGCACCGTCGACCTGCTCGCCCGGCTGGGCATCGCCGTCCTGCTGTTCCTGGTGGGCCTCCGGCTCGACCTGCACCTGGTCCGCGCCACCGGGCCGGTCGCGCTGGCCACCGGCCTCGGCCAGGTACTGTTCACCTCGGTCTTCGGCTGGCTGATCGCGCTGGCCCTGGGCATGGACGCCGTGACGGCCCTGTACGTGGCGGTGGCGCTCACCTTCTCCTCCACGATCATCATCGTGAAGCTGCTCTCCGACAAACGGGAGCTGGAGCAGCTCCACGGCCGCATCGCGGTGGGCCTCCTGATCGTCCAGGACATCGTCGTGGTGCTGGTGATGATCGCGCTGACCGCCTTCGGGCAGCGCTCGGGCGGCAACGTGCCGCTGAGCATCGCGCTGGTGCTCGCCAAGGGCCTGGGACTGCTGGCGGGCGCCGTGCTGCTGATGCGGTACGTCCTGCCCCGCCTGCTGCACCACGTCGCCCGCTCGCAGGAGCTGCTGGTGCTCTTCGGGGTGGCCTACGCCGTCTCGGTCGCCGCGCTGAGCCAGTGGCTGGGCTTCGGCTCGGAGGTCGGGGCGTTCCTGGCGGGCGTCTCGCTGGCCCCCACCACCTACCGCGACGCCCTGGGGGCCCGGCTGGTCAGCCTGCGCGACTTCCTGCTGCTGTTCTTCTTCCTCCAGCTCGGCGCCCGGCTGGAGTTCGCCGGCGCCGCCGAGCAGATCACCGCGGCGGTGGTCCTCTCCCTCTTCGTGCTCGTCGGCAACCCGCTGATCGTCCTCCTGATCATGGCCGCCCTGCGCTACCCGGCACGGGTGGGCTTCCTGACCGGGCTCACGGTCGCCCAGATATCGGAGTTCTCCCTGATCCTGGCCGCGCTGGGCCACGGCCTCGGCCACATCGACCGGGCCGCCGTCAGCCTGATCACCATCGTGGGGCTGGTCACCATCGGCGGCTCCACCTACCTCATCCTCTACTCCCAGCGGATCTGCCGGCGCCTGGAACACCTGCTGGGCAGGATCGACAGGGCGCCCGGACGCCGGGAGCCCGCCGGGGGCCACGGAGACGTCGACGTGATCCTCTACGGACTGGGACGCTTCGGCGGCCCGCTGGCCGACCGGCTCACCGCCTCCGGGCACCGGGTCCTGGCGGTGGACTTCGACCCCCACCGCGTCAGGCGCAACGACCGGGACGGGGTGACGGCCGTCTTCGGCAGCGCCGAGGACGTGCACTTCCTGGAGACCCTGCCGCTGGCCCGGGCGCGCTGCGTGATCAGCACCATCCCGCTGCTGGAGACCAACAAGATCCTGCTGCACGGCCTGCGGCACCACCGGTACCGGGGCGGAACGGCCTTCACCGCCCACAGCCGCCGGGCCGCCGAGCAACTGCGCGCCGCGCGGGTCGACCTCGTCATCGAGCCCTTCGACGCCGCGGTCTCGGCGGCGGGCGACGCGCTGGACGAGATGCTGCGCAGGTGACCGGGGGCGGCACCCCGGCGGGGGCGTGCGCGGGGCCCGCCCGCCGGGCGCCGCGCGCCCCGGCCGTCCGGGCGGCGGCCGCGACCGGCCCGACCTCCGGCCCTGATCCCCGGCCCTGATCCCCGGTCCGGGTCAGCTCGCGGAGGCGGCGCGCGGGGCGCCGTGGAAGACCTGCCGGAGGTGCCAGGCCCGGTGGGCCGCGGCGACGGGGCGGGCGCCCGGCCGGGGGCCGAGCAGCGGGCGGCCCGCGAGCGCCGTCACGTGGTCGCGGGCCGGCCGGCTCCCCCCGGCGAAGTGCCGGGAGACCAGGACCCGGTGGCCGTCGCCGACGCCGAGCACGCCCTTGTCGAACAGCTTGTGGTGCAGGGAGCACAGGCACAGGCCGTTGTCGACCTCGTCCGGCCCGTCGTACGCCCACCAGCGCACGTGCGCGGCCTCCAGCCCGACCGGCACCGCGCCGATCCTGCCGTCGTAGCCGCAGAAGGCGCACCGGTACTCGTAGGCGGTCAGCACCAGCTCCCGCATCCGGCGGTCCCGCTGCCGCCGGCCGGCCGGCAGCCGTACGGCCTCCACCGGCCCCGGTTCCAGACCGACGGCCGCGCACAGCTCACCGTGGAGCGACGGCGGGAAGTGCAGGTCGAGCAGGAGCTGCGCCATCCGGCCGAGCAGCTGCGGATCGCGCCGCAGCGCCGCCCGCAGCTCCGGCACCAGCCGGCCCGCGGCTCCCGAGGCGCGCAGTTCCCGCACTCCGGTGCCGGGGCTGCCGGGCCCGCGGTCGGTGCGGACCTCCCACACCCCGTCGCCGGTCAGGTGGTGGAAGGGGTAGGCGGGGGTCGTCGCGTTGGGCGGCCCGTACTCGGCCAGCAGCCGCCCGAGGTCCTCCTCCACCGCGCTGTAGCGCAGCTCGCCGGCGGAGTCCTCCCGGAACCGGCCGAGGGCGTACAGGAGCAGCAGGGGCTTGTGCGGTGCGCGCGTCCCACCCCGGGTCCACTGCCGCAGCCCCGCGACACGCTCGAGCCAGTCCACGACGGGCGATCGTAGCGGCGCCGCAGGACGGCCGGGGCGGCGGGGAACGCCGAAGGGCCGAGAGGGGGTCACCGTGCCCCGGACGCGGCCTTGGAAGCGCTGTTCCGGGGAAGGGGCGCGAGGATCGGTTCGCCCGTCGGACGCACGGTCCGCACAATCCGTTCGGCCTGTCCGGTCCGTTCGGCCCGTTCGAGGAGTACGCTGGAAACACCGAGGATACTTCGCGCACCGGCCTCCACGCCGGTGTCGTTTTCGGTGACCGAATACGCTGGGCCGGCTGCGCCGGCCCGGGGGCAGGGTCCGCGTCATGACCGCGACCATCCATCACCCGCCGGTATCCGAAGACCACTCCTCCTCTCCTCCCCTGCGCCTGTCGCTGGCTCCCGCCGGTTCCGCACCGGCTCCGCTGGACGGCGCCTGGTGGCCGCGCTCCCGCGACCTCGGGGCGGAGCTCCCCGCACTGACGGCCGTCCTCGATCCGCTGTGGGGGCGGATCACCCGGGTCACGGTGAACCCCGTCCACTGGCCGGTCGTCCCGCGGAAGGTGCCCGTCGCCGGGCACGTGGTGAAGGTGGGCTGGTTCCTGGCCGAGCAGGACCCGCACGCGCTGCTGCTGCTCTCGTACCACGTGGGCCACTGGAACCTGCTGGTGATCCCGCCGCAGACGAACCCCGTCTCGGCCGCCTGGCTGATGGCCGCCGCGAGTGACCCGCTGGGCACGTCGACCGCGAGCCGGCTGACGGAGGAGGCGGCGCGCCTGCGGACGGCGGACGAGGCCGACCGGGCCGTCGAGGTGGTCCGGGACTCCGAAGGGGGCGTGAGGCCCGCGGTTCCGGCCTCGCGTCCGCGGAGCCCGGAGGTCACCGCCGCGACGCCGAATCGGCCGGGGGTGGTGTGAGGGCCGCGAGGCTCCTTCGCGCCCGGGGCCGCGGCCCCGGTGCCGACTGCTCCGGATGCGTTCCCCGTCCACCCGCCCGACTCGCGGCACGGTGAGCGCGTCGCCGCCTTCCACAACCGCTGCCCCGGGACCGACGCCTACGGTGCCGCAGGAGGTACGCGGCAGAGCCGGATCCGGTCCTGCCGACGGCCCCGCGACGGGGACGGCCCCGGCGCCGCATCTTCGAACCGCCCTGCGCGGAGGGGCCGTCCGCGCGACGTTGAGCGCAACCCGGTTCCGGCCGCCCGGCCGCCCGGTCCACGGACCGCGCTTCCGGCAGGACGTCCCGGACCGGACCCCGGCAGCACACGACCACCCGGACACGGTGCCTGCGGGGGCGGGCCCTCCGCCCGGTCCCCCCGGCGCATCCCCGTACGACCGGGCCGGCCACCGCGTCCGGAAACTCGGGCCGCCGGACCGGCCGTTCACCCCGCCACCGCGCACCCCCGTACCGGCGGTACGCCTCGAGGGCCGACCCGGCCTGCCTCGCGGTGCTCTGCGGCGGGCCGTCCGAATCGAGGAGCCATGGCCCTTCCACAGCTGAACGTCCACCGGCACGACCGCAGCACCCGCGCACTGATCACCCTCGTGGGAGAGATCGACCTGACCACGACCCCGCTGGTGCGCATCGCGCCGGCCGAATGCCTGCGTGACGGCATCCGCGCCGTCGACGTCGACCTCACGGCGGTCACCTTCTGCGACGGCAGCGGACTCAACGCCTTCCTCGCGGCGTCCCGGCTCGCCACCGAGGCCGGAACGACCCTGCAACTGCACTACCCGCCGCCGACCATGGTCCGGGTCACCGAGGTCACCGGTTCCGGCTTCCTGCTCCACCCCGTCCACGTCGCTCAGGTACCGCCGCGCCGGATCCCCGCCGCCGCGGACGGTGCGCTGTGACGCACCCGGCCCGGCGGGAACAGCCGCCGCGGGGCGCGAGGGAGCGTGGTGGCGGGGGTTCGAGGGACCCCTCCCCCAGGCCGTCGAACAACTCACCGCGTCCGGACACGTCTTCGCGATCACCGAGACCGTGGTACATCCCCGCACGGGCGACCCGGGCCTCGCCCGCCGGCTCCAGCAGCGCCTGCTCGCCGACCACCACGCCTCGCTCGGGGCGACGCTGGTGGACCAGGCGGACTCCGCGGCCCTCGACGCCTTCCTGTCGTGGGGATGGCAGGAGGTCGGAGCGATCCGCAGGCCGCCCGACCCGGCGGTCCTCCGGCCGTCCGACCCCGTGCTGCTGCGGGCCCTGGTCCTTCCCCTCGGGCCGGGCGCGGCTGTCCGTCCGGACGGGCTCGCCCACGAGAGCCGCACCCAGCGGCCCGGCTGACGGACCGGGGCCGGCCGGTCGGCCCGGAGCACGCCGCCGGCGGCCGAGCAGGCATCCGAGACGGAACACGTCGAAGGGCCCCACCGCGGACGGTGGGGCCCTTCGACATCGTGCCCGGTGAGGCACTGGCGGAGGATACGAGATTCGAACTCGTGAGGGGTTGCCCCCAACACGCTTTCCAAATGTTCGCACGGGCGTCCGGTGGGAGCCGTAGGTGTCCTGACCTGCGGCGGAGTATTCGGTTCGGCTCCCTCTGGACGGGGCCGGACGGAGCCGAATGAGACCGGAACTGAGACCAAGGCGAGCGGAACGCTCTGTCCGGAGGCCGTCTGTGACGTTCCCGGAGCGGCGTTGACTCGGCTCTCACCTCGGCGAAACCAGAGCCGCGTCGTCGAGTCGGTGGATTCTCCAGTGCAGGCGCAGACGGCGTTCGGTGGGTGTCTCATGGACCTGCACGAGGTCGATGACCGGCAACAGGTCTTCCAGCCGAAGGCGGACCGGCAGCCGGGCCAGGTCGGAGAGGGGGTCGCCGAATGCGACCAGTTCCCAGTCGAGAAGACCGGGTGGCCGACGGCCCGCGCGGCCGAGCCGCTGCGGCAGTGGGAGGACCTGCGGGCCAGCACCGGCTTCCTGGACTTCCTGGCGGAGCTGACCGTCGACGTCGACGCGATCCGCGAAGAGGCCGAGGACTACTACAACAAGACCAAGGACCACTATGGCGACGCCCTGCGGGTGGAGTCGGAGGCCCGCGAGAAGTGCGTTGCCGATATCAGGGCGGCCTACCGGTCCCTGCCCGACTTCCGCGGCACCGTTCCGGACCCGCTGAAGTTCCTCGACGGCCTGAAGGCCCTGCGCCCCGAGGTACGGCAGGCCGCCGACGACCCCAACGTCCAGCTCCCCGGCTCCGGCACGAAGGTGGACGCCATCCCCACCACTGGTGAGAACGTGGTGGCCTCCGAGACTCTGTACCGGATCCGGACCAGAATCGATGGCCTGCCCGAGGGCCAGGGGAACAACTATTGGCTGCCGTCGACCTCCGACGAGGACCGGCGCACGTACATCTCGGCCAACAGGCAGCTCATCAAGGCCGCCGCCGAGGACTCCGGGCTGCCGCCCGAGATGGTCGCCGGGATCGCCTGGCAGGAGGTGGCGGGCGACCCCGGCTGGCTGGACGACGCGGCCTACGAGGGGCGCAAGATCCTTCCCGGCAGCGAGGACTCCGACAGGACCTCGATGGGGCCGATGGCCATCCAGGTTCGCCGGGCCGCGGAGGTTCTGGGCTACGATCCCGGCAACCTCACCGACACGCAGCGCAGCACCGTCGTCGAGGCGATCAAGGACCCCGCGCAGAACATCTTCATAGCCTCGGAGTACCTGGCTCAGCTCAAGGCCGAGAGCGGCTTCGCCGACGTACCCCCGGAGCAGATGACCCGCGAGCAGATGCAGGAACTCGCCGCCCGCTACAACGGCGGCCCCTATTACGAAAGCCCCGACGCCCAGGCGTACGGCCGGGGTTTCGATCAGAAGCTGGACCAGGCGAAAGAGGCACTGAAATGAGCGATGCAGCCTCCTCCCCCGCCCCGGCGCGGGGCGGACGGAGGCCGAACACCACCGGCCGCGCCGGCACCGTGGCGGGTGCGGTCCTCCTGCTCCCGGCGCATGCGGTGGCGGGCTACCTCCTCTTCCTGGCGTACATGTCCGGGACCGCCAATCCGTGGGAACCGGACGCTGCCGCCCATTCCGGCATCGCTGCGGGGCTGGTGCTGCCGGTCACCGGTGTCTCCGCGCTGCTGACCCGGGGGTTCGTGAGGGCCGGGCACCTGCGCCGGTGGTGGTACGTATTCCCCGTGCTCCTGGGCCTGGCCGCGCTGCTGCGGCTGACCGTCCTCGCGCCCTGAATCCGGGCGAAAGCACACCTTCAGACGCAAGACTGCACGGCTACCGCTATGCACATGGTTATGGTCCCTGCTGCGGCATGTGAACCGCTCCGGGCCTGATGGAGGCTCTGGCCTGCCTCGAGCTGCGCGGAGTCGACCGTGACCAGGGCTGACCACCTGCACCGGTCCCGGGACGGTTCACACGTCATCGGCCCGGGCCGAACATGACCGGCCTGTTCGGCCAGCTGCCAGCAGTTCTTGCGCTCGACGGCAGGCCGAGCAGATAGGCGCGGGCGGTTGCCCGCGGCCCAACCCGCCCGAATCGCCCCGCGAGCCGGGCCATGATCTGGTTGAGCTCATCCGCCAGCGGGCGGAGTTTACGCCATGGCCCGTAGCCACCGCACGATCTTCGTTTGTCCACACACCAACCGATGATCACGCGGTGGCCGTACCCGTTCCCAGCCGGGTCCACTGCAAGACCGCGCAAAGTCAGACTGGAGTACAGCATCGAGGAGATGCAGAGCCTGCTGCTGGAGGCGTCCAAGCTCCGCAACAGCGCGCGCTGGGTCGTCGCCCTGGCGCTCGGCCTCCGGCAGGGTGAGGCGCTGGGCCTCCAGTGGGAGGACGTGGACCTGGACGCGGGCTATCTGCGCATCCGCCGGAGCCGTCTCCGGCCGAAGTACCGGCACGGGTGCGGCGACACCTGCGGCAGGATGGCCGGCTACTGCCCTCAGCGCGAGCAGGTGCGGCGCGAGCACAAGACCACGAAGTCCCGTGCCGGTCGCCGCACGGTCGGCCTGCCCGATCCGCTGATCAAAATCCTGCGCCGGCACCGCGACACGCAGGAGGCGGAACGGTTCGCGGCGGGCTCGGCCTGGGAGGGCAAGGGCTACGTCTTCGCGTCTCAGACCGGTGGGCCGCTGAGCCCGAACACCGACTACCACGTCTGGAAGCAGCTCCTACGGGACGCGGGCGTGAGAGACGGCCGGCTGCATGACGCTCGCCACACCGCGGCGACCGTCCTCCTGGTCCTCGGCGTCCCCGATGTCGTCGTGGACGCGATCATGGGGTGAGAGCCCGGGGGAGCCGCCCGGATGCGGGCCCGCTACATGCACATCACCGGACCGATGCTGCGGAAGGCGGCCCAGCAGGTCGGCGACGCCCTCTGGGATGCTCCGGGGACCGACTGAGACGGAAACTGAGACGGAACACGTCGAAGGGCCCCACCGCGAACGGTGGGGCCCTTCGACATCGTGCCCGGTGAGGCACTGGCGGAGGATACGAGATTCGAACTCGTGAGGGGTTGCCCCCAACACGCTTTCCAAGCGTGCGCCCTAGGCCTCTAGGCGAATCCTCCGCCGCAAACAATACAAGACGCGGGGGAGTGGTCGCGAACCCGATCCCCGCCCGGCCCCCGTGGCCTCCCTCACGGCGCCCCGTGGCCCTGGCACCGCCCGGCATCCGGTAGGCTGGGCGCAGCCCCTCACGTGGCGCCATCTCGCTGAACTCCCCCAGGGCCGGAAGGCAGCAAGGGTAGGTGAGCTCTGGCGGGTGCGTGAGGGGCGCTGACGTTCCCGGGCCCGGTTGTCGGTGCGGGCCGATATCGTCGGATGCGTGTCGTCCCTCGCGCTGTACCGCCGCTACCGACCCGAGACCTTCGCGGAGGTCATCGGGCAGGAGCACGTCACCGATCCCCTGCAGCAGGCCCTGCGCAACAACAGGGTCAACCACGCGTACCTCTTCAGCGGGCCGCGCGGCTGCGGGAAGACGACCAGCGCCCGCATCCTGGCCCGCTGCCTGAACTGCGAGCAGGGCCCGACGCCGCAGCCGTGCGGCGAGTGCCAGTCCTGCCGGGACCTGGCGCGCAACGGCCCGGGCTCCATCGACGTCATCGAGATCGACGCCGCGTCCCACGGTGGTGTGGACGACGCCCGCGACCTGCGCGAGAAGGCGTTCTTCGGACCCGCCTCCAGCCGGTACAAGATCTACATCATCGACGAGGCGCACATGGTCACCCCGGCGGGCTTCAACGCCCTGCTGAAGGTGGTCGAGGAGCCGCCGGAGCACCTGAAGTTCGTCTTCGCGACCACCGAGCCGGAGAAGGTCATCGGCACGATCCGGTCGCGCACCCACCACTACCCGTTCCGGCTGGTGCCGCCGGGCACCCTGCGCGACTACCTGGCCGAGGTGTGCGAGCGCGAGGCGATCCCCGTGGAGGACGGGGTGCTGCCCCTGGTCGTGCGCGCCGGCGCCGGCTCCGTGCGCGACTCGATGTCCGTGATGGACCAGCTGCTGGCCGGGGCGGGCGAGGACGGCGTGACGTACGCCATGGCCACGTCGCTGCTGGGCTACACCGACGGCGCGCTGCTGGACGACGTGGTGGACGCCTTCGCCGCCGGGGACGGTGCCGCCGCCTTCGGAGTGGTCGAGAGGGTCGTCGAGGGCGGCCACGACCCGCGGCGGTTCGTCGCCGACCTGCTGGAGCGGCTGCGCGACCTGGTGGTCCTGTCGGCCGTGCCCGACGCGACGGAGAAGGGCCTGATCGACGTCCCGGCCGACGTGGCGGAGAAGATGGCGGCCCAGGCGTCCGTCTTCGGCCCGGCCGAGCTGAGCCGGGCGGCGGACATCGTCAACGAGGGCCTGACGGCCATGCGCGGCTCCACCTCGCCGCGGCTGCAGCTGGAGCTGATCTGCGCCCGGGTGCTGCTGCCCGCCGCCTACGGGGACGAGCGCTCGCTCCAGGCCCGGCTGGACCGGCTGGAGCGGGGTGTGGGCCTGGCGGGCGGCCTCGGCGCCCCCGCCCCCGTGCCGCCCGGGCCGGGACCGGCCGCCCCTCCGCCCCCGGCGGCTCCGGCCCCCCCGCCCGCGGCAGCGGCCGCTCCTCCGCCCGCCCCGGCTCCTCCGCCCGCCCCCGCGCAGCCCGGGCCGCGGCAGTCGGCTCCCCCGCCCGCCCAGGAGAGCGGCCGGCGGCCCGGTGCCTGGCCCGCGGCCGCGACCCCGGGCCCGTCCGGCGCCCCCGGCCCGGCCGGCGGCGACGGGGGCGCCGGCGGCCCGGAGGGCGAGCGGCGCCCCGGCGCCTGGCCGACGGCCGCCCCGGCCGGAGGCGGAGGGCAGCCCGGAGCACCCGCCGCCCGCGGGAGCGCGCCCCACGCCCCGGCGCCCGCCCCCCAGCCGGCCCAGGGCGCCCCGGCGGCCCCGGGCGGCGGCCAGGGGGCCGCGCAGGTGCGCCAGATGTGGCCCGACGTCCTGGAGGCGGTCAAGGGCCGCCGCCGGTTCACGTGGATCCTGCTCAGCCAGAACGCCCACGTCGCCGGGTTCGACGGCGGCACGCTCCAGCTCGGCTTCTCCAACCAGGGAGCCCGGGACAGCTTCGTGAACGGCGGCAGCGAGGAGGTGCTGCGCGCCGCGCTGGCCGACGCCTTCGGCGTCCAGTGGCGGATCGAGACCGTCGTCGATCCGTCCGGTGGGGCCGGTTCCGGCGCGGCCGCGCCGTCCGGTCAGGCCGCTCCGGGCCCCTTCCGGCCGGCCGCGGCGCCGCCCGCCGCGGCTCCGTCCCCGCCGGCTGCGCCCCTGCCCCCCGCCGCGCCGTCCTCCCCGCCGCGGCCGGCGCACCGGGCTCCGGGCGGCGAGGCGCCCGCGGAAGGGGGCGAGGCCGGGCCGCCGGCCCCCGCCCACGTGGCGCCGGAGGACGACGTGCCGGCCGAGGACGATCCGGATCTGGACGAGACGGCCCTGTCCGGGCACGAGCTGATCGTGCGCGAGCTGGGCGCGACGGTGCTGGAGGAGATGTACCACGAGTGACGCCCGCCTGACGGCTGTGCGCCGGAAGCGGGGTGACCGCGGCATTGCGGGGCCGGGAGGCGGGGGAAGCGCGTACGCTCAGGGTTACGGAGTACGAGGCAGGTACACGTACGCACACGTCGTCGACGAGCCAGGAGCGAAGCCGTGATTCCCGGTGGTGGTCAGCCCAACATGCAGCAGCTGCTTCAGCAGGCCCAGAAGATGCAGCAGGACCTCGCCGCGGCCCAGCAGGAGCTGGCCGAGTCCCAGGTCGAGGGTTCCGCCGGCGGCGGCCTGGTGAAGGCGACGGTGAGCGGGGCCGGCGAGCTCAAGGGCCTCGTCATCGACCCCAGGGCGGTGGACCCGGAGGACACCGAGACCCTCGCCGACCTCGTCCTGGCGGCCGTCCGCGACGCCGGTGCCGCCGCGCAGCAGCTTCAGCAGCAGAAGCTCGGCCCGCTCGCCCAGGGGCTGGGCGGGATGCCGGGCCTGCCGTTCTGAGGCGGCGGGCGGGGGTCTTCGCGGGACTCCCGGAGGGTACGGGAGGGGTGCGGCACCCCGGAGCATGCCGCACGGAAAACCGGATACGAGCGTACGGTCGGAGCGGGGACCGCACGAGCGGCAAGGGCAAGCGGTAGGAAGAGTGGAGTAGGCGGCCGTGTACGAAGGCGTTGTTCAGGACCTCATCGACGAGCTGGGCAGGCTGCCCGGCGTCGGTCCGAAGAGCGCGCAGCGGATCGCCTTCCACATCCTCCAGGCCGAGCCGGCGGACGTGCGCCGGCTCGCCCACGCACTGACCGAGGTGAAGGAGAAAGTCCGGTTCTGCGAGGTCTGCGGCAACGTCGCGGAGGCCGAGCGCTGCCGGGTCTGCCAGGACCCGCGCCGCGACCCGTCGGTCATCTGCGTCGTGGAGGAGCCCAAGGACGTCGTGGCGATCGAGCGGACGCGCGAGTTCCGGGGGCGCTACCACGTGCTCGGCGGCGCGATCAGCCCGATCGAGGGAGTCGGACCGGACGATCTGCGGATACGGGAACTGCTGGCCAGGCTCGCCGACGGCACCGTCACCGAGCTGATCCTGGCCACGGATCCCAACCTCGAAGGGGAGGCGACGGCCACCTACCTCGCGCGCATGGTGTCCTCCATGGGTCTGCGCGTGACACGGCTGGCCAGCGGCCTTCCCGTCGGAGGAGATCTGGAGTACGCCGAC
This sequence comes from Streptomyces desertarenae, assembly GCF_042681365.1. NCBI lineage: Bacteria > Bacillati > Actinomycetota > Actinomycetes > Kitasatosporales > Streptomycetaceae > Streptomyces > Streptomyces desertarenae. The sequence goes on from NZ_JBHUFU010000002.1 coordinate 269,507, forward strand.
GAGGTCACGCTGGGACGTGCCTTCGAGGGGAGAAGACTGCTCGATGTCTGAAGCCATGCCGGAGACCAGGAACCCGGGCCGGGACCCGGACGACTTCGCGGTGCAGATCGCGGACCAGATCGAGAGCTTCATCGTGGCGGTCACCGAGGTGGCCAGGGGCGACGAGCCGGACAGCGCCGTCCCCTACCTGCTGCTGGAGGTCTCCCAGCTCCTGCTGGCCGGCGGCCGGCTGGGCGCGCACGAGGACATCGTCCCGGAGGAGCGGTACGAGCCCGACACCGGGCCGGAGCCCGACGTCGACGAGCTGCGCATGCGGCTGGCCCGGCTGCTGGACCCGGTGGACGTCTACTCGGAGGTGTTCGACCCGTACGCGCGCAGCGCCCCGGTCGCCTGCCGCATCTCCGACGACCTCGCCGACGTCCTCACCGACCTGCGGCACGGCATGGCCCACTACCGTGCCGGGCGGATCAGCGAGGCGCTGTGGTGGTGGCAGTTCTCCTACCTCTCCAACTGGGGCCCGACGGCCTCGGCGGCCCTGCGCGCCCTCCAGTCGCTGGTCGCCCACGTCCGCCTGGACACCCCGCTGGACGAGCTCGACGGCCTGGACACCGACGCCGGTGCCGACGACAGCCAGCTGGAGAGGGAGGCGGGCGCGGTGATGGCCGCGGAGATCGCCGCCCCGCTGGGCATCAAGCCGACCCTCGACTGAGGCCTGAGCCCCCGCCCGCGGACCGGCCCCGGGCTCCGGGCGCACCGCCGCCCGCCCCGGGGCGGCCCGGCCCTCCCCCGGAGCGCCACGCCGAAGCCCGGTGCCGGTGAGGAGACGGGCTTCGACGCCTCCGGCACGGTGGCCGACCCCGACCGGGACGGCTGCGGGGACATCGCGCTCGGCCGCCCGCGGGAGTCCCGCGGGAGCGGTTCCGCGGACATCCGGCGCGGCGGCTCCGCAGCCGTCCCGGTGGTAGCACCGGTACCACCCGGTCCGGCGGCGGGATCGCCGGCGCACCGGAGGCGGGCGACCGGTTCGGGGCCCGGGTGCCGGCGGCCGGCGCCACCTGCGGCGGCCGCGCGGACCTGTTCGCGGACCGCCCGCTGCTCGGCACCACCACCTCCGGCACCACCGCCACCGGCGTCCGGAGCATCCCCACCGGCCTCCTGGGACCGCCCCGGACGGCCGCCTCAGGGCATCCACGCGCGCCAGGGGCGGTGGACGACCTCGCGGTAGGTGTGGTGGGAGGGGTTGCGGCCCGCGTGGCGGAACGTCCAGTCCTGGACGTCGGCGAAGTCCACGCTCGTCCCGGACCGCCGGCCGCACACCGCGCACTCCATCGCGTACGTGACCGGCTCGGCGTCGGGTTCCCGGTCGGGGGCGAGGGTCCAGTCGGCGAACCGGATGACGGTGCGGATGCTCACGGCAGTCGCCTCCCGAAGTCGTGGTCGTGCCCGCGGCTCCGGCCGGGGGCGCGTTCGCGGCCCCGGGGCGGCGGTTCCCCGCGCGCGCCGGCGGTCCGCAGCGCGTCGGCCAGCCGGCGCGCCGTGTCGGGTGTGCACCGCCCCAGCTCCACCAGCGGCGGGTCGGCCGCCCGGCCCGCGTACGAGACGAGGTCGACGCGGAGGGACGGCAGCGTGACGCCCGCCTGGCGCAGCGCCTTCCGCAGCGCGTCCGCCGCCTCCTCCGCGACCCTGAGCCGCTCCCCGTCGACATGCCGTCCGGTCGTGACCATGGCCGGCCTCCCGTGTGTGCGGAGTGTCACCTACAGGAACACAGGGTGACGTGTGCGGGCCGGATGCGCCAGGGGTAGGCCGATCCGGTGACCCCTGCGGGTGGCGCGGACGGGCGCGCCGGGGTCAGCGGCTCCCGCCGGGGGAGCGCAACTCGTCCAGGCGCTCCCGCATCAGCTCGGCGGCGCGGGCGAACCAGTCGTTGAGGACGGCCACCTCGTCCGGGGTGTAGTCGGCGAACAGCTCCGACAGCGCCTCGTAGAAGGGCCCGTACACCTCCGCGGTCCGCTCGACGGCCGCCTCCTCGGGGACGATCCGCACCCGCCGGCGGTCCGTCGGGTCGGGCTCCCGGCGGGCGTACCCGGCCCGCTCCAGGCGGTCCAGGACCCCGGTGACGGCGCCGCTGGTGAGGTCGGCCAGGGCCGCCAGCTCCCCGGCGGTGAGGGGACGGCCGTTCCCGGCCGCTCCGAGGACGTGGCCCAGGCAGGTCAGGTCGGTGACGTTCAGCCCGAGGCGCTGGGCGATGCCGTGCTGCCCGACCAGGCTGAGCGCGATGAGCCGGTCCATGGCCCCCAGCGCCTGCTCGGCCGAGGCCTCGGGGCGGGCCTTGCCCTCCATCCACATTCTCCTTAGTATCTAAGATAATTAGTAAGCGAGCTAAGATGTTTTGGGTCGACCCGCCCCGGAAGAACAGGAGGGCACATGAGCGGCCTGCACGACGACGCATACGACCTGGGCCACACCGTGGCGGGATGGACGGGCACCGTCCTCGCGCTGACCGGATGCGCGGGGGCAGGAGTCGCCCTGTGCGCGGCCTGGCCCCCGGGCATCGGGATCGGTCTGGCGGTGGTCGCCGCCGGCGGACTGGTCACCTGGGTGCTGCACCTGGCGGGTTGGGGCAAGCCGAGCGGCCCTCGCCCGGCGGACCAGTGGGACTGGCGGGTCAAGGATCCCATGACCGGCCACGGCGAGTGCCGGGGCTGCCGCCTGGCGGGGCCGTTCGCCCCCGCGCGCCGCCGGGCCACGGGGGGCGGGCCGGCCCCCGCACCCGGCGCGGCGGGGCGCGGGGCCGGCCCGGCGGGCCGCCCGGCACGGGGAGCGGACGGCGGGACCGGGGGCCGGGAACCGCAGCCGTCGGCCGCGGGGGCGTGACCCGGCGCGGGCACCGGCGCAGGGCCGCGGACGGACGCCCGCCCGCGGCCCTGCCGGTGCCCGCACCCGCGGCCCTACGGGTGGAAGACGGCCCGCACGCAACCGTCCTTCTTGTGCTTGAACATGTCGTAGCCCTTGGGCGCCCGGTCCAGCGACATGGTGTGGGTCGCCAGGTGCGAGGTGCTGATCTCGCCCGCCGCGATGCGGTCCAGCAGCATCGGGACGTACCGCTGGCCGTGCTGCTGGGCCCCGCGCAGGGTCAGCCCCTTGTTGACCACCGCGCCCAGCGGGAACTTGTCGACCACCCCGCCGAAGACGCCCAGCACGAAGACCGAACCGCCCTTGCGGCAGGCGTGGATCGCCTGGCGCACGGCGGTGGGCCGGTCCGTCTGGAGTCGCAACTGCTGCTTGACCTGGTCGTACAGGTAGTCGGGGCCGGTGCTGTGGGCCTCCATGCCGACGGCCTCGATGCACACGTCCGGGCCCCGGCCGCCGGTACGCTCGCGCAGTTCGGCGGCGACGTCGGTGGTGGTGTAGTCGATGGTCTCGGCGCCGATGAACTCCTCCGTCATCGCCAGCCGCTCGGGGATGCGGTCGATGGCGATGACGCGCTCGGCGCCCATGAGGATCGCAGCCCGCGCCGCCATCTGCCCGACCGCGCCGCACCCCCACACCGCGACCACGTCACCGGGCTTCACCCCGCCCAGGTCGGCGCCCATCCACCCGGTGGGGACGGAGTCGGAGGCGAACAGCGCGCTGACGTCGTCCACGCCCTCGGGGACGGTGAAGGCGCCGTAGTCGGCGAAGGGCACCCGCACGTACTCGGCGTGGCTGCCGCGGATGCCGCCCATGGCGTGCGAGTAACCGAAGATCCCGCCGGACTCGTAGCCGAACAGCGCCTGGCCCACCCCGGGGTTGGTGTTGGTGTTGTCGCACAGCGACCACAGGTCGTTCCGGCAGTACCAGCAGCGGCCGCAGCCGATGAAGGAGCACACCACCACCCGGTCGCCGACCTTGTGGCGGCGCACCGCCGAGCCGACCTCGACGACCTCGCCGACGAACTCGTGCCCGATCACGTCCCCGGCCTTCATGGCGGGGACGTAACCGCCGATCAGATGCAGGTCGGAGCCGCAGGTGGTGCCCAGCAGCAGCCGCACGACGACGTCCTGGTCGTTGCGGATCTCCGGATCCGGGATCTGCTCGACCGAGAGCTTGTTGACGCCCTCCCAGCACAGCGCCCTCACAGCACTCCCTCCCCGCCGGCGCGCCGCGTCGCCAGTCCGACGAGCTTCCCGCCCAGGCCGTCCTCCCGCGCGGTCGGCGGCGCGTCCGGCAGCATCACCTCGCCGGCCTCCAGCAGGGACTTCGCCTCCCGCAGCGCCCGGCGAACCTCCTGGTACGGGTCGCGGCCCGCGAGCCGGGACGGCAGCGAGGAGCCGGACCGGGACTCCGGATCGCGCAGGCGCACCGCCAGTTCGGTGCCGCGGTCGCCGGGGGCGGGCCGCACGGTGACCTCCAGGGCGTCGCCGAACTCGTCCAGCGGCTCGGGCGGTGCGCTCCGGGGCATCACGTCGGTGGGGGCGCGGTCGATGGTGACCACCAGCCAGCGGTCGTCGCGCCGCGCGTCCCCGCGCGAGGAGGTCCTCCTGCGCAGGACGGCCGCACCGGCCCCGGCACCTGCCAGGACCAGCGCCGCACGTGCCAGGTGATTCATGGCTTCCGCCTCCCGTGCCTCGTCCGTGCCGGCTGCGGCGCCGTACCGCCGCGGGCTGTTCGCAGTACCCCGGACGGGACGGGCCATGCGCGGGCTGCGCGGCCCGCCCACGGCCGGTGTGCCGACCGTGCGCGGGCCGTGCGGGAGGGCGGATGCCGCGGCCCCGGAACCGTCGTCCGGGGCCGCGGCGGTGCGCCACCGGTCACATGCCGGTGTTCCGCGATCGGTGGTCGGTGGTGTCCTTCTTCTTCCGGGGGATGAGGCCGAGCAGGCCGAGCAGGCCGAGCAGGCCCCACAGGCCGCCGTTGCCGCCGCCGTCGTCGTCCTCGTTCTGGGCCAGGTGCTCCTGCGCCCCGGGCGCCTCCGCGGACGCCGCCACCGGTGCGGACGCCCTCGCGGCGTCGGCCGCCGGCTGGGCGACCGCGGTCGTCGCGGGGGCGAGGGCGAGGACGAGAGCGGTCGCGACCGCTGCGGTGTTCTTGTGCATGTGTTCTCCATGCCTTCCTGGGTGTGACCACGCGGCCAGGCCCGGACCGGAACGCCTCTGTCGCACTCGACCTCCCGGCGTCCGTGCCTTCCGCCTCTCGTGGTCCATCCAGCGGCACGGCACCGCGCGCGTCCATCCGGGAGCACCGCAGAAGGGCCGTTCGGGTGACGACGGGCGTGTTTTCGGCGGGCGGACGGCGGGAGGGGCGCCGGACGCTTCCCCCTCCCCGGATGTGAGCTGCGCAACGTTTCCGTGTGAAGGCGGTGTGAGCGGGCATGGGTGCCCGCTGAGCCGGTGCGAAGGGGCGCCGCGCCGCGCTGCCCCGTGGGCGGGACATCTCACCATGTGGTGGAGGCGGGGCCGGAAAGGGCCTGCTCGGTAGACTGAGCCGACCGTCGGGCCCCTGCACGGGGGCCCCGGAAGACAGAATTACGAGGAGCGCACGTGGGCCTTGTCGTGCAGAAGTACGGCGGCTCCTCCGTTGCCGATGCCGAAGGCATCAAGCGCGTCGCCAAGCGAGTCGTCGAAGCCAAGAAGAACGGCCACCAGGTGGTCGTCGTGGTGTCGGCGATGGGTGACACGACGGACGAGCTGATCGATCTCGCCGGAGAGGTGTCCCCGATCACGTCGGGGCGCGAGTTCGACATGCTGCTGACCGCCGGGGAGCGGATCTCCATGGCGCTGCTGGCGATGGCGATCAAAGCCCTCGGCCACGAGGCGCAGTCCTTCACCGGCAGCCAGGCCGGCGTCATCACCGACTCCGTCCACAACAAGGCCCGCATCATCGACGTCACACCGGGCCGCATCCAGACCGCGCTGGACGAGGGCAACATCGCCATCGTCGCCGGCTTCCAGGGCGTCTCCCAGGACAAGAAGGACATCACCACCCTGGGCCGGGGCGGCTCGGACACCACCGCGGTGGCGCTGGCCGCCGCGCTGAACGCCGAGGTCTGCGAGATCTACACCGACGTCGACGGCGTGTTCACCGCCGACCCGCGGGTCGTGAAGAAGGCCCGCAAGATCGACCGGATCTCGTTCGAGGACATGCTGGAGCTGGCCAGCTCCGGCTCCAAGGTGCTGCTGCACCGCTGCGTCGAGTACGCACGCCGTTACAACATCCCGATCCACGTCCGCTCGTCCTTCTCCGGGCTGCAGGGCACGTGGGTCGGCAACGAACCGCAAGGGGACCAGCCGATGGAGCAGGCGCTCATCTCCGGTGTCGCGCACGACACCTCCGAGGCGAAGATCACGGTCGTCGGGGTGCCGGACAAGCCGGGCGAGGCCGCGAAGATCTTCCGGGCCATCGCGGACGCCGAACTGAACATCGACATGGTGGTGCAGAACGTCTCCGCCGCGTCCACCGGCCTGACCGACATCTCCTTCACCCTCCCCAAGACCGACGGCCGCCGGGCCATCGAGGCACTGGAGAGGGCGAAGGCCGGCATCGGCTTCGACTCCCTGCGCTACGACGACCAGATCGCCAAGATCTCGCTGGTCGGCGCGGGCATGAAGACCAACCCGGGCGTCACCGCCGCCTTCTTCGAGGCGCTGTCGGGCGCCGGCGTCAACATCGAGCTGATCTCCACCTCCGAGATCCGCATCTCGGTCGTGACCCGCAAGGACGACGTCAACGAGGCCGTCCGGGCCGTGCACACCGCCTTCGGTCTGGACAGCGAGAGCGACGAGGCCGTCGTCTACGGGGGCACCGGGCGATGAACCCCGCCGGGGGACTCCCCCGCGGCGGCACCGGTCGCGCCGGACGGCCCACCCTGGCCGTCGTCGGCGCGACCGGTGTCGTGGGCACCGTGCTGCTGGGCCTGCTGTCGGAGCGCGCGGACGTCTGGGGGGAGATCCGCCTGGTGGCCTCGGAGCGCTCGGCGGGCCGCAAGCTCACCGTGCGCGGCGAGCAGGTCGAGGTCCTCGCCCTCGCGGAGGACGTCTTCGACGGGGCCGACGTCGCGCTCTTCGCCGTGCCCGGCGAGGTCGCCGCCCACTGGGCGCCCGCGGCGGTCTCCCGGGGAGCGGTGGCCGTCGACGGCTCCGCCGCGTTCCGCATGGACCCGGACGTCCCGCTGGTGGTGCCCGAGGTCAACGCCCGCGCCGCCCGCGTCCGGCCGCGCGGCATCGTCGCCGGCCCCTGCTGCACCACCCTGACGATGATCGTCGCGCTGGGCGCCCTGCACGCCGAGTGGTGCCTGGAGGAGCTGTCCGTCGCCTCCTACCAGGCCGTCTCCGCCTCCGGCCGGTGCGGCGTGGACACCCTGCGCGAGCAGCTCGCCGCCGTCGCCGGCACGGAGGCGGGCACCCAACCCGGCGACCTGCGCCGGACGGTCGGCGACACCGGCCCCTACCCGGCGCCGATCGCGCTCAACGTCGTCCCCTTCGCCGGCTCCTTCGCGGGGGACGGCTGGACCACCGAGGAGCTGGCGGTCCGCGGCGAGTCGCGGAAGGTCCTCGGGCTGCCGCGGCTGCGCGTCTCGGCCACCTGCGTCCGCGTCCCCGTCGTCACCACCCACTCGGCGGCCGTCCGCGCCCGCTTCGAGAACGAGGTGACCGCGGAGAAGGCGCACGAGATCCTGGCGGGCGCGCCCGGCGTGGTGGTCTGCGACGACCCGGCCGCCGGCGAGTTCCCCACCCCCGCCGACGCGGTGGGCACCGACCCCGCCTGGGTCGGGCGCATCCGGCGCTCCCTGGACGACCCTCAGGGGCTGGAGTTCTTCGTGTGCGGGGACAACCTCCGCAAGGGCGCCGCCCTCAACACCGTGCAGATCGGCGAGCTGATCGCCGCCGAGCTCCGGGAGGGCCGGCCCCGGCTGCCGTGAGGGGCGGCCGCGGAGGAGGGCCCCGCACCGGCGCGGCTGCGGTCCGGCGCCGGTGGGACGCGCGGTGGCATCCGGGACGGACCGGACACGCCGGAGCGGTTCGTGAAGAACTTGTGATGAACCGATCCCGTGAACCGCTTGATCCATACCAACCTCCTGCGTGAGGATTCTGACTCCGCATGCCCGGAACCACAGCACGGGCGCAGGCGTCTCCTTTCCCACTGCCGGAACTCGAGGGCGCCGACACGGCGGCAGAGAGGATGAGGTGGTGCGCATGGGGTCCTTCGGCTCATCGACGGAAACGACGGCCCGCGCGTACAACCCTGACGGGGGGCAGCGTGTCCAACTTGCGTGGCAGAGGCACTCGGAATCGCAACGGCGCCCGTGCGGGCACCCGGTCGCAGCGGCGCACCGGGCAGGAGCATGCCCGTGATCGCGCCCTGGTCGGCGTCCCGGCCGGCCCCGCAGCTCCCCGCGCAGCCGAGGGACGCTGACGGCGCGATGGCAGCGGGCACCACAGTCGACCACCTCACCGAGACCTACCGCGCCCACTACCGTTCCCTGCTCGGCCTCGCCGCCCTGCTCCTGGACGACACCGCCTCCTGCGAGGACGTCGTCCAGGAGGCGTTCATACGGGTCCACTCGGCACGCAGCCGGGTGCGCGAGCCGGAGAAGACCCTGGCGTACCTGCGGCAGACCGTCGTCAACCTCTCCCGCTCCACCCTGCGCCGCCGCATCCTCGGCCTGAAGCTCCTCTCCAAGCCGATGCCCGACATGGCGAGCGCGGAGGAGGGCGCGTACGCGCGCATCGAGCAGGACGAGTTGAAGAGGGCGCTGCGCAAACTCCAGCGCCGCCAGAGGGAGGTGCTCGTCCTGCGGTACTTCGCGGACATGACGGAGGCCCAGGTGGCCGAGACGCTCGGCATCTCGCTGGGCTCGGTGAAGGCCTACGGCTCGCGCGGCATCGCCGCACTGCGGGTCGCCATGGGGGCGCCCGCATGAGCGGCGACAGGAAGCCGGACGCCGTACGGCCCGGCGACGAGCGGCACGGCGCCGAGGAGGCGGCCGGCACCGGCGGGGCGGAGGGCGCCCGGCCGGAGGGCGGACCGGGCGAGGAGAGCCGCTCCGAGGGCGACGGGCCCGGGGACGGTCGGCACGAGGAACGGCGCGGCCCGCGCGGTGAGGACGGCCCCGGTGCCGGGCCGCGCGGTGAGGACGGGGAGCGGGCGGCGGTCCCGCTGCGGGGCCGGGCCGGGGACGGACCGGAACCGGACGGCGGTCCCGACCTGCTGGGCCTGGACGAGCAGGCGCTGCGGACGCTCCTGCACGACGCCGTCCGCGAGGTCGAGCCGTCCCCCGGCTCCCTCGAACACCTCCGGGTCGCCGTTCCCGCCCGCCGGGCCCGCCGCCGGCAGATGACGGTCGGCGCGGTCGCGGCGGCGCTCGTCGTCGGCATCGCAACACCCGCCCTGATGCAGAGCGGCGTCGTCTCCCGGGTCCTGGACGGCAGCACCACCAGCGCCGCGAGCAGCCACGACCAGGACGGCGGCAGCCAGGCCGGCGTCCAGGGCGGCGGCAGCGCGCGACAGGACGGCGACGGAGGCCCCGGCGACGGCGCGGCCGCCCCCTCCGAGTCGGCCGGCCCCTCGGGAGGGAGCGACAGCCCCTCCCCCGACGCCAACGACACCCTCGGCCCCACCTCGCCGAGCTGCCTGCGCTCGCAGCTCGGCGACGGGGGCACCACCCTGGAGGCGCCCGGGGCCGGCGGGCAGGTGTACGGCTCCTTCCGGATCACCAACATCTCGGACTCCTCCTGCAAGGTGAAGGGCCCCGACACGGTCAGCGCCGCCGTCACGGGGACGGCCGACCCCTCCGGCGTCAGCGTCGTCGACCACACCCCCGGCGACAGGGCGGACAGGCTGCCCGATCCCCGGCTCGAACCCCGCTCGATCATCCTGGAGCCCGGGCAGTCCTACGTGGTGCGGTTCGCCTGGGTGCCGAACGGCGGCACCTGCCCGGCGGCCCCCGGCCCCGCCCCGGAGCCGGGCCCCGGAGGCGACAGCGGTGACAGCGGCGGGTCCGGCGGCACCGACCCGACGGGCGGCTCCGGCGGTGCGGGCGAGACCGGCGGGTCCGGCGGCACCGACCCGACGGGCGGCTCCGGCGGTGCGGGCGAGACCGGCGGGTCCGGCGGCACCGACCC